>DMNP01000319.1:24344-78147 GCA_003452695.1 Eggerthellaceae bacterium | reverse complement strand
CGGAGTCGTCCCAGACCTTCTTCACGGTGGCGGACGTCTCCTCGGTTTCGTAGGAGTTCGTGAGCGTGGTCACGGCGCCGTTCACGGACGTGTCGGACAGATCGTAGCCCTCGGGCAAGCCGGACTCGTCCTCGGCCCAGGTGTAGGCGATTTCGACGCCGTCGGCGTACTTGTCCAGGTCGGCTATCGTCGCGGTCCAGTTCTTATCGGCGGTCAGCTCGACGGTCTGCACCGGCTTGCCGTTCGCCTGCAATTCGACGGTCAGCGCGGCGGGGCGCTTGCCATCCTGATCGTTGCTGTCGTTCCAAGCCTTGACTACCGTTGCCGACGTCTTCTCGACGCTGTACGAATTGGTCAGCGTGGTGATGATGCCGTCCTTCACGGTGTTCGTCAGCGTGTAGCCCTCGGGCATCTCGCCCTCGGTCCAGGTGTATTCGATTTCCTGGCCGTCGGCGTACTTGGGCAGGTGCTCGACCGTGGCCTCCCAGTCGTTCTGCTCGTTCAGGGTGACCGTCGTGCCGTTGGAAAGCGTGACGTCCAGTGACGCCGGGCGCTTGCCGTCCTGGTTGTCGGCATCGTCCCACACCTTCTTCACCGTGGCGCTGGTCTCCTCGGTGGTGTAGGAGTTCGTGAGCGTGGTGATGGCGCCGTTCACGGACGTGTCGGACAGCTCGTAGCCCTCGGGCAGGCCCGCCTCGTCCTCGGTCCAGGTGTAGGTTATGGGCTGCCCGTTGCTATAGGCAGGCAGGTGCTCGACCGTGGCCTCCCAGTCGTTCTGCTCGTTCAGGGTGACCGTCGTGCCGTTGGAAAGCGCGACGTCCAGCGACGCCGGGCGCTTGCCGTCCTGGTTGTTGGAGTCGTCCCAGACCTTCTTCACCGTGGCGGACGTCTCCTCGGTTTCGTAGGAGTTCGTGAGCGTGGTGATGGTGCCGTCCTTGACTGTGCCCTTCAGCGTATAGCCCTCGGGCAGCGCCTCTTCAGACCAGGCGTATTGGATTTCGATGCCGCCGGCGTACTTGTCAAGGCCATCGACCGTCGCGGTCCATTCGTTTGCCGCGTTCAGCTCGACGGTTTCGACGACGTTGTCGCCAGCCTTCAGGTCGACCGACAGCTTGTCCGGGCGCTTGCCATCCTGGTTCTCGGCATCGTCCCAAACCTTCTTCACCGTGGCCGAGGTCTTCTCGGCGTCGTGCTTGTTGGTGAGCGTTGTCACGGTGCCTTCCTTGGATGAGCCGGACAGCGTGTAGCCCTCGGGCACGCTCTTCTCGGCCCAGGTGTAGGCAATCTCGGTGCCGTTTGCATACTTGTCCAGACCCTCGACCGTGAAGGTCCAGTCATTCGATGCATTGAGCGTTACATCGCGAACTTCCCGCTCGCCCGCCTTTAACGTCACGACGATGGATTCGGGCCGCTTGCCGTCTTGGTTCTCGGCATCGTCCCACACCTTCTTCACCGTGGCCGAGGTCTTCTCGGCGTCGTGCTTGTTGGTGAGCGTGGTCACGGTGCCGTCCTTGGAGGTGCCGGACAGCGTGTAGCCCTCGGGCAGATCGCCCTCGGTCCAGGTGTACTCGATTTCCGCGCCGCCGGCGTACTTGTCCAGGTCGTCGATCGTGGCCGTCCAGTTATTGCCCGCGTCCAGCGTGACCTCGCCGACCTTCGCCTCGCCCGCTTTCAGCTCGACGGCAAGCGAAGCGGGCCGTATTCCATCCTGGTTACTGAAATCTTCCCATTTCTTTGTAACGGTGGCCGAAGTTTTCGCGATGGTATGCGAGTTGGTAAGCGTGGTCACCGTGCCATTGGCGGCATTGCCGGTAAGCGTGTAGCCGGCGGGCACTTGCTCTTCGCTCCAGGTATAGGCGATTTCTTCGCCGTTTTCATCGTATTTGGGCAAATCGGAAACCGTGGCGCTCCAATCGTTGGCCGCATTAAGCGTGACCGTCGTGCCGTTGGAGAGCTTCACGGTAATGTCGTCGGGGCGCATGCCGTCCTGGTCGTTCGCGTCGTTCCACTCTTTCACCACCGTGGCCTCGGTCGTTTCTATCTCGTACGAATTCGCGAAGGCCATGGCTTCAACGGTTTCGCCCGATGCCTTTTGAATGGTCTTGGTCGCAACGAGCTTTCCATCGCGTTCGGAAACAGAAACAGTCACATGATAGACCGTGCCGTCGTATTCGACGTTGTTCAGCGTTCCGCCCGCTTCGGCCACCGTGTAGTAATGGATGCCTTCGGCGTCGTAGCTTATGCGATCGAACGTCACCGTGCTAGCGGCGCCATCGGCTGCGGAACCGTTCTGCTTGCTGTCGGAATACGCGGCCTCGCCGGTAAGCGGGTTCCACGACGAGTCGGTCTCCACCAGAGTGAAGGTGAATTCTCCGGCCTGCATAGCGCGACCGTTAAGCGTCTTGGTCGCTTCCAGGCTTGCAGACGTCGTGGACCCCTGCGAAGCATTGTCGAAGACGGGCCTGCCGTAGTACGGCTGCGTGCACGCTTCATCCAGATAATATTGGGGAGCGCCTGCATTATATATAGTAGTGTTTATGGAACCGTTGGTGTTGCGCTGTATAAGCTTGCTTACCGTAACCTTCGCATAGTAGACCGTGGTGTCTGCATCGTAGGTGTTTCCCTGGTTGTCGGTGGTTCCCTGTGTTTCCTTCACGCGGAAGAAGTACTCCTGGTTATCGCCAAGCGACGTGAAGTTGTTCTGGTCGAATTTCACCGTTTCAAACGTGATGGCCGCACCGTCGTTGCCTACCTCGTCGACTACCCTCCACTCGCCGTTCTCCTTCTGGGCAAGCTCGAAGGTGAAGCCGTCGACCGTCGCGTTCTTGTTGCCGACGGTCTTCTTGGCCTCGAAGGTGACCTCGGTTCCCTTGCGCAGCTCTTCCACCTTTTGGTACACGCTGTGCCATTCGCCCGAACCGATGGTTACGTTCTTGGCGACAAGCCAACCGGAAGACGTGCCGTTAACCTTCACGGTCGCCTGCGGCGCGAGCACGATACCTGTAATAGAACCGGCGATTTCCAAATCCGTGGCGTTGATGAAGTTCCAGACGATACTCTCGGGGACTTCGCCCGCATCCATGAAATCGTCTTCGGGGTTCACCCGGCCCAGGAACGAGTCGGCGCCTTGGCCGTTGATGCCGTATTTCTGGATGACGCTGGCGTCGGCTGTTACGTTGAAGACGACCCTCTGGCCCTCGTCGCGCTTGATCTGCAGATGGCTCGAACCCAGAATCCGGGCATAGTCCTCGTTGTTCACGGTTACATAGAACGTGCCTTCCCCGCGTCCTTGCAGGTCGAGCACGCAGCTGCCCTCGCCGCTCGCGTTGTAGTACAGGACGGCCGCGTTGTCTTCCTGCGCGGTAAATGCGGCTGACATGTTCCAAGCGTGCTGCAACATGCCGTTCACCACGCCCTGCAGCTCTTCCTTGGTCTGGCTCGTGTCTATCGAGGCTACGACGCTGTCGAGCGCCTTTACCTTGTCTGCATCTTGCGCATTGGTGCGAACATAGGCGTTTTCGCCCTTAATCTTGAACTCGGTGTCGATTTCGGCGAGGATGAACGTCTGTTCCGCATGGTTGGTCAGGTCGTTGCCCGTCTGCGTGGCAGAATGGCCCCTCAGCGCCGCCACGTTCGTCTCCGCATCGCCGCTGGGAAGATCGAAGTTTTCGGTGACGATGCCGAAATTAATCGCATCGCCCAGAATATCGTACAGGGAAAGCGCAGCGCCGGGCTCTTGCCTGGAAAACGTGATGGTGTACACGGCATCCGATTCGTGCAAGGCCTCATCGTCAACGAGGATGTCCTTGGGCGTCACCGTTCCGGTGTTGTACGTTACGGCATAGCCTTTTACCGTGCCTCCCTCTGCAACCGTGCCACACATGCTTTCATTTTTGGCGATATTGCCCGCGTTGGCCGATGTCTTCGTGTTCACAATCTTCGCGGTAAGCGAAACCTCGTTGCCGGTGAACTTCTCGTTTTGCTTGATGTCTCCATTGCCGTCGCGCCACTCGGTAGCATCGAAGCGAATCTTTCCATCACGCACGTCCGCTGTGGTCAGCTGCTTGATGAAGTACGTCGTTCCCGTGGTCTTGTGCTGCAGTTCCACCCGCAGCCAGTAGTTGTCGTCTGCGGATATGGCAGTGCTCGCATCGGGGTCGAATGCGATGTCGACGTACAGGTGCGTGCCGTTCCAGCGCTTCAGCTTGATAACGTTGGAATCGTCGTCGTTGTGCATGAACGTGAAGCCGCTTACGGTATCGTTGGGCTTCGCGTTGTTGTCCAGCTCGTGCACCTTCTTGTAGCTGGGATCTTCGGAATATACGCGCACGTTTCCTATTTCCTGCGTTTCGGGGTCGATTGCAACCGATGGACTCGCCCACGCTTCGTCGGAAGTCCTGAGGAACTGCTCGAACGACACCGTTGCGCTGGTCTTACCCGAAAGGTTTTCCAGCTGCTTCCTGTTCCAACCGAGCGGTTCCTTCGTTGCCTTGTTCACTACTTCGGCATATACGTAAAGGCTGTCCGAACCGTCGTAGCCGTAAGGCGTTGCGCCATCGTAGTCGTAGAAATCGACTACGGCATCGAACCCGTAGCTTGGAACCACGCTGTAGACGGTCTTTTCCCACTGATTCTTCGACAAGGTAAGCGTTCCGGGCGAAGACAGCTTCCCGTTGCAGGTAAGGCGCCAATCGCCGTTGTTCAGGTTTTCCACCGTAACCGCATCCGGATCGGAGAAGGTAACTTCGTTCACCCCGCTCAGGGCCCAGCTCTGATCGATGCTTGCAAGAGCTTCGCTCAGGAGCACGCTTTGGCCCTCGGAAAGGCTGAATCGCCCGCCCCAGCTCTGGCCGACCGAAAGCTTGTAGCTAATGGCGAACAGCGAGAACGTGTCGGTGGTAACCTCGATGGCGTTGTCTCCCTTGGCTGCGACATCCGACGTTCCCAGCGTTTCCACGACGATGTCGTTTGCCGATATGTTCGTGGCTTCGGCCGTCGTGTCGGCAGCGTCCTTGGCGGCATCGGTAAGCGGAAGGTGCGTCACTTCGACTGCAGCCGCATCGTCGGCCGCAAGCTCCTGGCTTATCTGCTGCTGCTTGAACTGGAACTCTACCTTCACAGCCCCCTCTTCGGGCTGAATCTCGATTTCCTTGCCCTGGTCGTCCACGACGATGAACGCCACGTCGTAGAGAAGCGTGTTGTCTGCGGTATGCGCAGTTTCGTCGTTTGCCGCATCCTTGTTCAGGGCATCCATATAGGCATCGTAGTTGTATCCGCCGGTAGTCGGCGTAACGCGCGTAACGCGCAACGTGGCGTTGTCGGGAATGGCGTCGGCCTTCGCCACCGTGGCGATTACCCTTACATCCGCATCTTCATATAGGTATTCGGTTTTCACCGCGGGAGCTTCCGCGGCGCCTGCTTCGGGCTGGCTCGGTTCCGCTGCCTCCCGCGATGCCGAAGGCGCGCTCGGCGTAGCTTCTTCGGCCGGGTTTGCGGCGCTCGCACTTGCGGCGCTTGCGCCAGATTCGGCGGCGGCCGCTGCGGAAGCGCTCGGCGCAGCTTCGCGGCTGTTCGCCTCCGCCGAAGCAGCGTCGGTTTCGGCCTGCGCCGCCGGTTCGGCAGTCGCGGCATCTTCGGCCGCGGGCTCTTCTTCCACCACGACCTCTTCGACAGTCGGGGCGGTTATGGCGCGCACGGCTATGCCGGTCGTGCCGGCAACCTCCGAAGCGGTCAGCTTGTACACGCCGCCCTTGGGGGACAGCTCCACCTCGGAACCGTTCACCACGGCCGTCACGGATTCAAGCTGGTATCCGCTATCGGCTGCGGCCGTGAATTCGAGTGCCGATTCGTTGGGCAGCGTCACCTTGGTCGCCGGACTGGCTATGACCTGCCCCGCATACGTTATATAGGCGTGCTCGAACGTGAGGGGCACGTCCACGGAGGCCTGTGCGACCACCTTTTGCTCCACGTTCTTCACGTTGTCGGCTATTGCCCGCGCCGACAAACCGGTGATGGGCACCTGCAGGAAAACGAGCGATAGCGCCGTAATCACCGCCACGATGTTACGAAGGGTCGCGTTCATCGGTTTGTACTTCGTCTTGTTCATCGCCGTTCCCCCTTCCTATGCTTCGTACGTATCGTTGTTCTTGCGACGGCGAATTGCCATCAGCACCGCCACGGCGGCGATGATGACCACCACTGCGATGGCCGCGGGAATCATCCACCCGGACATCTGCATGAACGAGGAAGCGGCCGAGCTCGTGCCGCCCCGGTCGAAGCCAGAGGCCAACGGCGTCTCGCTATCCTCGATTCGCTCGGTATTCGAATCCACGCCGCTTTCGTTGGTCAGCGTGGCATTGCCGCCTTCACCTTCGAGCGCGTTGTAGGTGCGCCCGTCGTTCAGCTGCAGCGCCTGGGCGCCTTCCGCACCCGCCGCAGCAGCATCGCCCGCCGCAGCCGTTGCCTCGGCGGGAATAACCACGACTTCGTTCGTCGTCGTGGTGGTAGTGGTTCCCGGCTCGCCGGCGGGTGCCGGCTCGCCATCGACCATGACGACGCGAATCTTGCTGATTACGTTTTCGTTCGACAGGGTGTCGTTTTCGTCGCGGTAGTACACCGTGTACGATTCGATGCCCGAGTAGTAGCTATGGCGGATGGAAGCTTCCTGTCCCGCCAAGCGCACGTAGTTCACGCCTTCGGCGCTGAAGGTTTCGGGCGTGTCTATGACGACGCGTGCATTCGAGTCGGGGTCGGTGGTATAGGCGTGCGATTCCACAGTCGCACCGGTGATGAAGTTCACGTAGTTAACGGTGACGTCGCGCGCGCCCGGGGCGGTATAGCCCTCGGGCGTGTAGTACACATCGACGATTGGCACTTCGCCGCTGCGATGCGTATAGGCGTAATCTTGCGGATCGCCCACCAGGTAGTAGGTAGTGCCGTTGGCCTCGTACTGCTCGGGCGGGACCACGGTGGGATTCTGCTCGCTGGCCGTGCCGTAGGCGGTGCCCAGCTTGCGGTCCTTATCTCCGATGGACTTGCTGCCGTCCACCATGTTGAAGGCCACCGACACCTCGTTCGCATCGAGCGGCTGGGCCGTGTATCCCACCTGCACGGTGCGGGCGCGGTTGTGCACGCCGTCGTTGGCCGCGCTCAGGCGAATGGTCTGCGAGCCGTCTATCTTGTAGGTGACGACCGCGCTTTGGCCGTTCACCGTCTCCGTCTTATATATAGTAGCGGGAGCGGTGTACAGGAACTCGCCGGTCACGTCCACCGAATCGGTTGCGATTACCTTGCCCTGCGCATCCACCATCTGGATGGTGGCCACGTAGTAGCCGGCAAGCGCCTGGGTTGCCGCGGACATCTGCGAGCAGTAGATGCTGAACGAAGTGCGTCCGGGGTTTTCCGCGACGACGGAATTCTTGAAGAACACCGTGCGGTACACATCGCCGTTGTCCGCCACGACGACCGATGGCACGTTCACCGTGCGCTGCTCCCCGTAGGCCAAGCCGGGAATCGTGGTCGTGGCCACGGTTGCGCCCGTCGCGTCGTAGTACTTCAAAACGCCGTCGACGGTGGTAGCCTCGTCGTATTCATCGTAGGCGAAGTGAAGGGCGGGGCTGGAGCCCTCTACACGGTTGACCAACCGGTAGGTGCGCCCTTGGTCGTACACGGTCTCGGGCGGGTCGAACTCGCGCGCCTGCGCTTCGTCGGCATTAACCGTGCGCGTGCCGATAAGCTTCGATGCTCCGCCGGGCAGGTCTGCATACACGCCGTAGATGGCGCCGGTGTAGAGCAGGCTCGAACCCGCACGGTCGGCATATGCTTCCACGACGTAGCTGCCATCGAGCGCATCCAGGTTCAGGTCGGCGATGTCCAAGGTGGCAACGCCGGCCCACTCGGACGCATCACCGGCTTCGGCATCTTTGCCCACGGTGTAGGGAAGGTTCTTGGCAAGCGTGGCGCGGCCGCTGCTCACGGAAAGGAAAACCGTTTCCCCGGCGGCGCCGTCCACGTCGAGCACGTCTATTTGGCCCGACTCCAGACTGGTTCCTCCCCCGTGGAAATCCGCTCCGTGCACTGTGGCTGCGAAGGCGGTTCCCGCCAACGCGAACGAGCACAGCGCCGTCGCGCACGCCATCGCAAAGGCGCGTTTCACGACATTGCCTGTATTCATGTCCACCATCTCCCTCGGGTTGCCCTCTCAGCTGCCCGTGTCCTACATCCTCTTCGCGCTTATGACCAAACGGTCGGTGCTCGAGCACGTGCTGAGCGTTACGATATGGTCCGATCCGGACGCCGACACGCCCGTGTCGTACATCGAGTTCTGCTTCAACTGCGATACGAACCCGCTGAACACCTGGGTGTTCACGAATCCCATCTGGTAGATATCGTCTTCTTGGTCCACGATGTTCACGGCAAAGATCTTGTAGCGATAAGAAGCCTTGGGCGTGTACAGGTAAAACGAGCCCGACCCGTGGTTGTAGAAGTCCGCGCTCGTGTAGTTGTCCAGCTGGCCGAACATGCTTTCATCCAGCATGTTGTGCCCATACACGATGGCGTACAGGTCGTTGTCGAGCGATTTCGTGCGCGCATCCAGGAAAATGCTGCCATCGATGTTTGCCGCGCCGCTGGGATCGTAGTGCAGGTAATGGTCATTGTCCTGGCCCTGCACGACGAGATAGCTGATGTCCACGTCGTCCATCTTCAACCACGCCACGGCATCGGGGTACGTTGCGCGCAGGCTTTCGAAATCGATGGGGCAAGGCTCCCCCGCGTAATCGCCGTTAACGTCTGCGGCATAGGCCACGTCGGCATCGCGGTAGATCTGCTGGGCCTGGTTGTATCCCACGAGCTTGAAAACGAGCCACGCGGCGCCCAGCACGACCAGGGCTACCAACACAGCCTGAACGATGCTAATCGCCCTCTTCTTTTCCCGCGTCCTCATCGTCTTCTCGCTTTGCGCATAGTCGACCCAGCGTATAGTTTACGTTCACGGTGCAAGTATAGTACTTTCAAAATGTTTCCGCAGGCCGCCCCGCAAGTGTCGACCCATATCAGTGCGGTTTTTAGTCAATGTTTATGGCCGAATTTCGGCCTTTTTTCGCATGCCTTGTCGCTTTCGACGAAACAAACGCGTTTAACCCTGGTTATTCTAGGTTTGATACATACCATATCTTGTGTTTTTCTTCATTTGAAAGGCATAAGTGCAGCTCAGTGCAATATTTTGGGCCAAATGTCCCAAAATCAGGTTCAGGCGCGAGAATGGGCGTTTTTTACCCTCGGGCGCTGCGTTACACGCGTCTCACAGAGATAGGCTCGGCGTGTGCGGCGCTGGTGTATCATGAAACCGTTATGATGCGCCGGAGAAACGAAGCAAACAGGGTTGGGGCGATTGCTTTGGCAATCATGGCCTTGTGCGCCGTGGCGCTTCTTGCGTCGTGCGGCGGATCGGGCGGATCGGGCGCGGGCGGGGGACAGGACTCTGCGACGGGCGCCGCCTTCACGCAACCCGCAGGGGTGGCAATGCCCGAAGTGCCCGCGGAAGGCCCCGCTATCGATGCCAGCCGCGCGGCGGACGGCTACGTCGTCGCGCGGTCGTCCAGCGCAAGCCGCCTGAAATTCCAAGTTTCGAAGGGCGAAATGGTGTACAACTACGACCTGCCCAACGACGGCACGCCCACGGTGTTTCCGTTGAACATGGAAAACGGCGCCTATGTGTTTCGCATTATGAAGAACACCGAGGGCAACAACTACGTCGAAATCGAACGCCTCGAGCAGGACGTGGCGCTGTCCAGCGAATTCGCGCCCTTCGTGATACCCAACCAGTTTTGCAGCTATAACCAGGAAAGCGCCTGCGTGGCGAAGGCGCGCGAGCTGACGGCAAATGCCGAAAACCAGGGCGAAGCCGTGCGCAGCATCTGCAAGTACATAATGGACAACATAAGCTACGATACCGGCAAGGCCCAGCAGCTGAAGACGCTTACGGGCTATATCCCCAATCCGGACGAGACGCTGGCCAGTCAGACGGGCGTGTGCTTCGACTATGCATCGCTCGGCGCGGCCATGCTGCGCAGCCTCGGGCTGCCCACGAAAATCATCACCGGCTACGTGGCGCCGGGCGACCTGTACCATGCATGGATCATGGTGTATGTGGATGGCTCGTGGCAGACGGGCGAGTTCTCCGTGAACCCGGATTCGTGGTCGCGGGTCGACCTGACCTTCGCCGCTTCGGGCAGCACCGAATTCACCGGCGACGGCACGAGTTACACCGAGCGCTACGTGTACTAGACGTTTCTCTACCCGTCGGGAAGCGATTCGGAAGAACGGTTATCCCGACTCGTTGCAGGCCATGCTCTGGCGATACGCCGCCTTGGAAGCGGTGTGTCGCCCTGCCGCAAACCCGGGCCCTGTTCGGGCGCTACAGGCCCTCGATTTCTATTCGGCGCTGCAGCGCTTCCTCGTGGATGCTGAAGCGCAGGGCTGTCTCGGGCGTGATGCGGCCCTGCTTTGCCAGCGCGAACAGGCTCTGGTCCATGGTGCGCATGCCGTCCTTGCCACCTGCAGCGATGACGGAGTCTATCTGGTGCGTCTTGCGCTCGCGGATGAGGTTGCGGATGGCGGGATTGCTCTTCATTATCTCGAAGACCGGCGTTACCTTGCCGTCGACCGTGGGAACGAGTTGCTGGCACACGATTGCCTGCAGCACGAGCGAAAGCTGGATGCGAATCTGGTGCTGCTGGACCGCCGGGAAGGTGTCGACGATGCGGTCTACCGTGCCGGCGGCGCTCGTGGTGTGCAGCGTCGAGAACAGAAGCTGCGCCATTTCCGCGGCGGTCATGGCCGTGGACACCGTTTCGGGGTCGCGCATCTCGCCGAGCAGTATGACGTCGGGCGATTGGCGCAGGGCCGAGCGCAGGGCCTCGGCGTACGTGGCAACATCGGTGGGAATCTCGCGCTGGGTGACGATGCAGCTGCGATGCTGGTGCACGTATTCGATCGGGTCTTCCATCGTGATGATGTGGCCATTCCGTTCGTGGTTCAACCGGTCGATGATGCAGGTGAGCGTCGTGGTCTTGCCCGAACCTGCGGGGCCAGTCACCAGCACGAGGCCCTTGGTAAGCGCGGACAGGCGCAAGACCTCTTCGGGAATTTCGAATTCCACGGGGTCGGGCAATCCGAACGGAATGACGCGGATGATGGCAGACATCGAGCCGCGCTGACGGAACACGTTGGCGCGGAAGCGCCCGATGCCGCCGATAGCAAACGAGAAGTCCTCGTCGTGGTTCACGTTTTCTTCCATGATGCGGAAATCGCGATCGGCCAGCTGGTATATGCTGCGCACCACTTCCTTGGTGTCGCCCGGCATGAGGGACTGGTCGCCCATGCGCATGAAGCGCCCATTGGCCGCATAGGTAAGGGGCTGGCCCGCGATTACGAAAATGTCCGAAGCCCTCTCGTCAATCATTCTCTTCAGCAGCGGTTTAAGCTCCATCGTTCTCCTCGTTTCTATCGGCTATGCGCCAAGCCACAGGCCGCCCGACGTCGGGGCTTCCTGCTGGACGGACGCCATCTTCCAACGATCTATGCGATACGTGCCGTCGTCGAGTATTGTAACGGCAACGCTTAGCGAACGCGCATCGTCGCAGGCGAATTCGGCGGTTACGGTCGTGCCGTCCACCGCGGCCGTGCAGCTTACCCGGCCATTGCCCGCATCGCGGGCCGCCTGGCATATGCCATCCAGCTGGGCGTCCACCGACCGCGCGATTGCCTGCGCGGAGGACCCATCCAGGCTGGCGATGACGCCATCGATGCCTGCGACCAGCTCTTGCCCGGCGCGCTCGTTCAAATAGAGCTGCTGGGTAGCCGCCGCTTGGCGGTCGGAGATAATCTGGGTTGCATGCGCGGTGGAAGCCGCCAGGACGGCCAGGACCGCCAGGCATATGACCGCCACGAGCGTGATGATGGACACGGGCCCGATGCGCACCTTGTCCGCACGGCTCGTCTGGATGTGCACGGTGGGCATTTCGTTCATCGCGCATCCTCGCTCTCGTAGCGGGACGTGGCAATCGTGTATATGGGCCCTCCGGTCTTGCCGCCGATATCGTATACGGCTATGTCGGCATAGCGCATGACGCCGCCGGCACGCGGCTCGTCGGAGACCTTGCACACTATGCGCAGGTCGCCGAGGACGGTTTCCTCGGCAACGTCGTCGGGGTTGGCTGCGAAATGCTCTGCGATGCTGGTTGCGGCAATGGTCGCCGCATCGAGCGTCCTGCTTTCCACGCTATGGTTCAGCGCTGCGGAGAACACCTGTGTCAACACTGCCAGCGAACCCGCCAGGAACACGAGCAGCAATATGGATTCCACGATGAAGGCAATTGATGACCAGGTGCTCTTCATGCGATTGCCCGTCCGCTTCAAATACGTGTCGGTCATCGCCCACCTCCCTGGTCGCTTCGCAGCGCCACGTTGGTCGCTCCCTGGTCGGTGAATATGACGAGCAGGTCGCCATGCAGTTCGAAGTCGAAGGTCGTCGAGTTTATGAGCACCTGTGCTCTTTCGGGGGTGTAGGCGGAACCCGCCACCGAATACTCTTGGACGATCTTTCCTTCGTACAGGTAGATGCGCATCTCGTAGGCACCGCCATCGGTGGCGTGCTCGGTCAGCACCAACGCCCGGCCTTCGGGCCCATTGCCCGTGCCGATGGAGTTGGCAACATCGTTTGCATGCACGTTGCTGGCAAGCAGGCCCGCCTGCATGCGCGCCATGTTCGTGTCCATCTGGTTGGCCGCCACCGCCTGGTACATGGACACGCCGGAAGCCAGGCCCGTCATCAGCACGATGAAGAACACGGCCAGCAGCGCCACGGTGAACACCTGCGACCCCAACTTGCCGCGCGCCGGCTTCTTCGACCGCTCGAACGAGGCTACTGCGTTGTAATCGATATCGGATACGGTCATCGCGCAGTCACCACCACGGAAGGCAGCACGTTGTCTGCAAACCACTCGTAGCTTACAACGAAGTCCTCATGATTTATGACGAGCCCGTATTCCCGTTCGAGATGCTCCAACGATGCCGGATACGACCCCTCCACCGCGCAACACTGCTTGGCGGCGTTCAGCACGGACTCGCGCACCGTCACAGCCGCCTGCTCGTGCGCGCGGGCCTGCGCCACCATCGCGGCGAAAGCAGCCAGGGCAAGCGCCATGACCAAGATAACCGCAATGGCGATGCGCTTGATGGTGCGCCTTCTGGCCTGGTCGTATGTAACCTCGTGATACAAAAGCCAGACGCCGCCTTATCCGATAGAGCTCATGATGCCGATTAGGGGCAGCATCACGGCTATGAGCGTTGCCCCCACGGCCACGGTCAGGAACGCGGCCAGCATGGGCTCGATGCTGTCGAGCGCGCGATCTATCTGGACGACAGCGTCCTCGAAGAAGGTGAGGGAGAGCCGCGAGAGGGTTTCGTCGGTGTTGCCCGAGCGCATGCCCACGTTCAGCATGCGGGCATACAGCGGCTCGAAAACGTTGAACTCGCTTATGGCCTGGGTTAGGCTGCGAGGGTTGTCCAGGTCGGACATGCTGCCGGCGGCGCGCTTCGTCTTGGCGCGCAGCTTGTCGTGGTCGACGGCTTCTACGGCGCGGTTCATGGCCTCCTCGTCCGTTATGCCCGAGGAAACCAGCGTGGCAAGCGCCACCGTGAACTTGGACAGGGCCAACTGGTACATGGCCTGCTTCGTCTGCGGTATGCGCCCGAGCAGCACCATCAGGCGCTCCCTGCCCTTTTGCGTGCGTGTTTCGGCAACGAAGAGCAGCGCCACCACGGCACATACGACCATGACGATAAGCGCGACCCAGCCGATGATGATGGAGAGGCTTACGCTGGAAAACGAGCCCGTTGCCAGGGAGCCCGCCATGTTGCTGTACACGTCGGAGAACACGGGCAAGATGACCACGTCGGTGAAGGCCAGGATAACGCTCATGATGCACAGCAGGGCCGCCGGATACCCCACGCTGCTGCGCAGCTTGGCGAAGAGCCGGTCTTCCTCGTCGTAGTACACCTCTAGGTTGCGCAGCACCTGTTCGATGTGGCCCGAGCGCTCCCCGGTCGCCACCATATCGCAAGCGTATTGCGGAAACGCCTGTGAGGACATCATGGCCTGCGATAAGCTGCTGCCACCCACGACGCTCTGGTACAAGCCATGGCAAACATCCTGGAACCGCGAGCGCTCGCGGTTCTCGGCAAGCATGAGCGTGGCTTCGTCTATCTGGATACCGGCCGATATCATCGTTGCCATGCTGCCGCAAAAGGTGCTTAGCGCACTGCTCTCGAGCAGTTTCTGTGCCATCTAAACTCTCCCTCGTCGCCTTTCAGGCTAATTAGGCCATTATAGTGCATTCATCGGGACATAGTGTGAAATGGCGATGCTTATGCACGAGGGGCGCGCGGGGGCGAAGCGCGATGGAGCAACCGTTTTATCGGCCCTTGTTCATCTTGGCGGCTATCTCTTCGGCGGACAGCTGCGTTTCCTCGAAGACCTCGTCGGAGTCCAGGTCGAATGCGGTGTGCAGGATGCGCACTGCCTGGGCGGCTTGCGCGGCGTCCACGACCACGGACAGCCGGATGGGCGATGTGGATATGGCCAGGATGTTGACGTCGTTCTCGCCGAGCACGGTAAAGGCCTTGGCCGCAACGCCGGGCGTGGATTTCATGCCCGTGCCGACCAGGCTTACCTTCGCCACGTTCTCGTCGACGTCCACCTCGCGCGCTTCTATTTCCGGCACGACGCGGTCGAGCGTTTCGCGGGCGCGCGCCAAGTCGGCCGCCGGGCAGGTGAACGAGATGTCGGTGATGCCGTCTTCCGATATGTTCTGGATGATCATGTCGGTGTTCACCGAATTGCCCGCAAGCGCGCTGAACACCTTGGCGGCCACTCCCGTCGCATCGGGCACCCCGCGTATCGTTACCTTCACCTCGGACGTGTCGTGCGCGATGCCGGTGATAACGGCTTCCTCCATCATGTCGCAACCCTCCCTGACGTATGTTCCCTCGGCATCCGAGAACGCCGAGCGCGAATGGATGACGACGTTGTACTTGCGCGCAAATTCCACGGCGCGCATCTGCAGCACGCCCGAACCCGCACCGGCCATTTCCAGCATGTCGTCGTAGCTTATTTCGTCCAGCTTGCGGGCGCGCGGGCACACGCGCGGGTCCGCCGAATACACGCCGTCCACATCGGAGTAGATTTCGCAGACGTCTGCGCCGATGCCCCATGCCACGGCAACGGCGGTCGTATCGGAACCCCCACGGCCGAGCGTGGTTATGTCGCCGCTAGCGTCGATGCCCTGGAATCCCGCCACCACCGGAATGTAGCCGGCGTCCAGCGCCTCCAAGATGCGCTTGCTGTCCACGCTGACGATCTTGGCCTTGTTGTGCGTGTTGTCGGTGACGATGCCCGCCTGACGACCCGTAAACGACATGGCCTGATACCCGCGGGCTTCGATTGCCATGGCCAGCAACGCCATGGACACCTGCTCGCCAGTCGAAAGCAGGCGGTCCAGCTCGCGCGTCGGCGGATTGGAGTTCACGGCTGCGGCAAGACCCACGAGCTCGTCGGTCGTCTTGCCCATGGCCGAAACGACGGCCACGACGCGATGTCCCTGCTGCTTGCGCGCCACCAGGCGCTTCGCCACATTTCGCAAGCGCTCGGGCGATGCGACCGACGTTCCTCCGAATTTACAGACGATCAAAGACATAGTCGGATTCCATATCTATTGGCTTCGTTTCCCTTTGAACATTCAACGTGCACGCAGGTAGCCAGAGCATTGCCGCACGACCGGCGGCGCTGTGGGCTACACGTTCTTCAGCATGATGGTCGACATCGTGTCGGCAACCGTCTTGGTGGCGTCGCAGATGGCCTCCAAGCGATCGAACAGGCGCGACCAGACCTCCACGCGCACGGCGTTTTCCGCATCGGTCGTGTACAGCTCGCGTATGGCCTCCACGTACATGGCGTCGGCCGTCTCTTCCTGGTTGTTCACGTCCTCGACCATGGCGCGGATCTTCTTCACCTTCTTGAATTCGCGGAACGACCCCATGGATTTTCGCAGGGCCTTCAGGCTCTTCTGGATTACCTTTGCGAACTCCATGGCGCGCGGATGCATGAAATGCACGTCGAACATGTAGAACCGCTGGATGACGCCTTCTATCATGTCGATGACGTCGTCCAGGTCGTTTGCCAATTCGATGATGTCCTCGCGGTCGAACGGCGTGATGAAGTCGATGGAGACGCTCGTCCTTATTTCGTGGTTCACCATGTCGCCGCGATGCTCTATTTCGTGGGCCCGGTCCAAGACGTCGCGCAAGCTTTCCGCGTCCTTGAAATTCTCTATTGCCTCCACGAGCAAATCGGCTTCCTCCGAAGCGATGTCGACCTGCTGCTCGAACGCATCGAAATAGTTGAACTTGTTCTTCTTGGCCATGTTGTCTCCCCTATCGGCGCGGATACGCACGGATAATGATAGCGCAAGCCCAGGAATTCTGGCTTGTAGGATGCTATATTCCCAACGCCTCTCGCCCATAACGGGCCCGTCTCGATTCCGTCTCGATCCGCCCTTGGCCCATGCTGCCCACAGTCGCAGCAGGACTGGCGAACCCTATGCGCGCCACCGGCACACCCGGACGGACGGGGCCTTTCCTTACCGGACCGCCACACCACGCGCCAGCGGATCCTTCGCGGAGGCTGGACGATACAGAGCCGGGAACCGTGGCAGGAAATGCCCTTGTACGGTATCGAAGGCGCCAAGGATCGCGGATGTACGGAACTTTTCGCCAGGAAAGAGCCTGTTGGACAAGCCGGTTGCCTACGTCTCCTATTTCCTGAAAAAGAACCGAGTTGAATACTACGACAGGATGTCGGAGGTAAGGCGAAGCGGCAACTACGAGCAACGGGTGAAGTTCTTCCTCGAGGCCGTGAATGAAGCGGCCGACGACGCCGTGTCCTCGATAGAGAGCCTTCGACGGCTTCACTGCAAGAACGAATCATTGCTGCCCCGTACGAATAGGTCGAAGGACACCCTTCGCATGGTATTCGATTACGCTGAAAAGCGCCCGATACTCTCCATTGCCAACGCAAGCACATCGCTCGGCCTGAGCTACAACACCGTTTCCAAGCAGGTGAACGCACTCGTCGATTTTGGTATCCTTGAAAAGACCTCCGATGCATCCAGAAATCGCGTGTACTCGTACCGCGACTATATCGAGATACTGAAGAGGGGGATGGAGTGATTATCGGTCAGAAACTTTCTGTCGGCATCGCTGTTACGATAGCAGCGGAGGCTTCGCCAGCGGATTGTAGCCCGGTCACTGCGGCTCTTCTTGTTCTGTTGGCGCGGTTTCGTCCTGTCCGCCCTCATCCAGCTTCTTTTCGCGGTAGTCGGGGAAGTTGGCATCGTTCACCTGCACGTGCGTATGGTTGCCGCCGACGCCTTCGGGCGTGAAGAAGCCCAGCTGCACGTCGGTCAGGTCTGCTTCGATGTCGCGCACCTTCGAAAGCGGCGTAAGACCCGCGCGCACCTGGTCGCCCGCCTTCACCACGGGGTCGGTCGTGTGGATGAGCACGCAATCCAGGTCTGCCCGGCCCTCGGGTTGGATGTGGATTTCGATGTCGGGCATCTCGTCGTACAACAGGTAGTCCTTCACGAGCACGACCGTTCCGTCGACGGGCGAGAACACGGTCGCACCCGGCAGGGCACCGAGGTCGATGGACGTGTCCATGGTGGTGTTGTCGGTCGTGCGCCACAGGTGCAGGGCATCGGCATCCAGCCATTCTCCGCCCTGTTGTTCGCGATTCACCCGGATCTGCCGCTCGGCAGCCACGGTTTCGTAGTCGGCGTCGGGAAGCTCGGTTTCCAGCGGCAGGGCGTATTCGTACGAAGCCTGGTGGAAAAGCACGCCCGTTATGTCGGCAGGCGCTATGGCGCTGCGCAGGTCCACGCCAGCACAGCGCGCGATGAGGGGCGTCTGCTTGTCGCGGTCGCGCTTATCCTGAATTGCCGTAAGCTCCTGAGCATCGGGCATGCGGTCGCCCATGCTCTGGAAACCCGCAGACGCGCCCGTAGCTGCATGCGAGCTGCGCGCCGTCGTTGCCTGCGAAAGGTGAAGAGCGCCGAGCACGCCCTGCGCCCAAGGCGGCTGCAGCACCACCACGGCAGCGCATGCGCCGACGAGCAACGCGAGCACGCCGAAGGCAACGACGGCTGCCACGACGCCCCCGCCAGCTTTGCGTTGCTCTCCCGCCTGCGCCGGCCGATAGGCGGCATCCGCTTCGGTATGTTTCGCCATATCGAAACCTCCTCCTGCTGATTGTAGCAGCCGGAAGCGCAAACGCCGTCGTGGGCGATTACCAGCAGTTGGTCCGTTCTGCGAGCAGGTCGTTAACCGCGCTGACATTACGCTGCACGTGATAGGCCATGCAGGCAGCCATCCCGTGAGACAGGCAAGGATTCGAACCGAGGACCTGCAGCGCTTCATAGCGGGAGGACCCCGGCATGCGGGGTCCTCCAGGTTCCTGTTGCTCGATTGCCTAGCTTTGGCTTACTTCACGACGACCTTCTTGCCGGCGTACTTCTTGTACAGGGCCTTCTTGGCCTTGGCTGCCTTGCCGCTGAGCTTGATGGTCGTTATCTTCGAGCCCTTCAGCATGTTCTTGATGGCTGCCTTGTTCAGGTTGCCGCTCTTCACCGTGATGGTCTTCAGCTTGGCGCAGCCCTTGAAGGCGTTCTTGCCGATGGTCTTCACCGAGGCGCCGATGGTGGCCTTCTTCAGTTTCTTGCAGTTCTGGAAGGCGCCCGCGCCGATGCTCTTCACGCTCTTGCTAACGACTGCCTTCGTCAGCTTCTTGTTGCCCTTGAAGGCGTTCTTCGCAATGGAGGTTACCTTGTACGACACCCCGTTGATTGTGATGCTGGCAGGGATACCGGACTTGACGGAAGCGGCCACGCTGCTCAGAGCGACTTCAGGTGCCGCGCCGCTCTTGGTAACCTTGTAGGTTGCAGCTCCCGATTTAACCGTTTTCCCTACCGGCAGCACTTTCGAAGTTGCCTTGAAGGTGGCGATGTAGGTCGCAGCACCCGTTACCTTTGCCACGCTCGGCGACCAACCGCTGAACTCGTAGGTGAACTGGGCATCGGCCGCCTTCGTGGGCGTAGCGCCCTTGTATGCAGGCAGAGCGCCGTATTCCACGTTGTCGGAGGCGAGCACGGTGCCGTCCTCGTTCGCCCATGTGATGGCATAGGCCCTTGTCGCGCTCGTGTACTGGGCCGTGTATTCGGCATTAGCCGTTGCCGCCGCCAGCTCGGGCGACCAACCGGCGAACGTGTAGGAGTACCGCGCATCGCTTGCCTTCGTAGGCGCAGGGCCTTCATATGCGGGAACGGCGCCGTATTCCGCAGTCGTCGTGGCGAGCACCGTGCCGTCCTCGTCCTTCCAGGTTATGGCGAAGGTGTGCGGTACTGCGCTATACGTTGCCGTGTATTCCGCATTAGCCGTTGCCGCCGCCAGCTCGGGTGTCCAGCCAGCGAACGTGTAGGCATACTGCGCGTCGTCGTCCTTGGTCGGCGTGGAACCCGCGTACGTCGGCATAGTGCCGTAGGCCGCAGTGACCGTGCTAAGGACGGCACCGTTGTCGTTCTTGAACGTGATGGTGAAGGTGCTGGAAAGGAGGGCTATCCTCTGCTCGGCCGCTTCGAGGCGGGTGAGGTTGGTCACCTTTGCCTTCTGCGTGTCGGTCAGGGCGTTGTAGGCGTTGCGCATGGCCACGATTGCATCGGCATGGGAAAGGTCGACGGTTTCGGGAAGGTTGGCTATTCCCTCGGACACGCTTGCTGCCTGCGCGTTGTCGATGGCATCCGGGCTCGTCACAGCGGCCAACGCTTCGCTTGCAGCGTTCAACTTGGTAACGTCGTCGGGGTTCAGCAGAGCCTTCTGAGCGTCGGTCAGGGCGTTATACGCGGTAAGGGCGTTGGTTATTGCCTCGGCATCCGACGCCTTAACGTCGGCGGCTGCAGGCAGTTCGGCGATGATCGCCGCCACTCCGTTTGCAAGGCGCGTGTCTTCCTGCTTCTGCAATTCGGCAATCGCCGCTTCGGCGTCTTCGAGTGCCTTCAGCTGCTCGGCGGTAACGTATGCCTTCTGGGCGTCGGACAGGGCGGTATATGCCGCGCGCGCGGCAACGACGCTTGCCTTCTGGTCGAGCGACGTTATGGCGCCCAGTGCCTCTATCTGCCCAGATACGACTGCTGCGGTGTTCTTGTCTGCCGCCTCTCCGTCGGCGGCTGTTTGCAGCTGCGCTATCGCGGCCTCGGCTGCTTCCAGCTTGTCCAGCTGATCGCTGGAAACGAGGTCCTTCTGCACGTCGGTGAGCGCTTCATAAGCGTTGCGCGCAGCAACGACGGCCGCCTTCTGGTCGAGCGACGTTATCGCACCAAGCGCATCGATTTGCGCGGCGGCCTGCTGCGCGGCGGCCCTGTCTTCGGCCGTGACCTCGGTGGTGTCCGCGAAGCTGACGCTTACCGTCATGTTGCCGGTGGAATACATCGAAAGCGAACAGAACAGATATACCGTCTGGTCCTTTTCCAGATAGACCGTGCAGTCGTAGGCTTCTCTATCCTCGTCGTCGTAATACGCTTCGTCGATGTAGCCAGTCTTGTCGGCGTGGTCGTAGATAGAGACTGTTCTATAAAGGTTGCCCTCGGTTCCTACCGTGAAGGTGTAATCGCCCGCCTTAGCCGCCGTGAAGGGAAGAACATGTTCGTCGCCGCGTTGCGCGATGCTAATCGTTGCAGGCGACCCGACCGCCAAGGTCGCATCGCTCGACACGCGGTTACGCACGTAAATTCGGTATTCTTTCGTGCCCTTCACCTTCGCGGAATCAGTTGCCTCCAAAACGACAATGTACGCGCCGGGTTGGCTGGGTACGCCTTCCATATCCACGTATTCGTCCAAATCCTCGTCGTAGGACCTATAGCCAACGATGGTGAAATCTTCGCCTTGGTTCAGATACACCTCGTCGTCTTCGCCGTTGTAACGGTAGGCGTAGAGTGTAGGAGCATGGAATTCGCCATTGGCAATGTACGCCTGGCTGCTATGGGTAAAGTCCCAGCATGCGAGATCCGAGTAATCGTTTACTTTAAACCAAACGTGCCTGCTTCCAGTATAGGCGCTTCCGCTTGCCGGTTCCAGGCGGGCATAGTATTCACCTGCTTTGTCGGGAGTGCATTCAATATAATAATAATCGCCCCGTTGACTGTCCCAAGCCTCTTGTTCATAGGCAGCAACTACGAAATCAGTCCCCTCTTCAAGGCGAACGTCTCCGTTTTTGCCAGGATGATACAGGTGGAACGTAGGGGCATGAAGCACCCCCGCTTCTATGTAACCATCACCGCTTCTGCTAGCGTACCAATTGTTAAGCGTATGGTAATCACAAATGTAAACGCTGACCTTCAATGTTCCTGTTACGGAAGCTCCAGCAGTTGCTGACAGGGTTACCCTATATTCACCCGGCTCTTCCGGCGCGCCTTCGATTGGCAGGTACTGCTCGTTGTCGTCATAGTCATAGGTAATTTTCTCATAAGCGCTTATTTCGAAATCTTTGCCCTGCTCGAGCCAGAAAGTCTCATAATTCGAACCGCGGCGATACAATTCGAATATAGGTTCGTAGAAACCATCAATATCAATGCCGCCACCCGAATAGTCGTAATCCCAGTACTTCAAGTTGCTGTAATCGTTCACCACGAAGGAGAAGTACTTCACACCCGTCCACTTGCTTCCTTCCACCGGTACGAGCTTGGCGTAGTAATCGCCATCGGTTGCCGGATTGCCTTGAAGGTCGATGTATTCGTCCTGTTCGTAATCGTATTGGGCATATCCTGCAATCTCGAAGTCCACTCCCTGTGTCAGGTATACATACTCGTCGTTGACGTTGTCCGTGCAGTAGCTTAGAACGAACGTTGGGGCATGGAAAACGCCGTTTTCCATATAGCTGTCCTGCGATACGCGGCCACCCAGATTGTTCAGCTTGCTGTAATCATAGACTTCCACCGAGATCTGATTCGTACCCGAAACGCTTGCCGTGTCGAGCGCGCGCAGAGTCGCCCGGTAATTGCCCGACGTTGTCGGCTTGCCATCTATCGCCACGTACCTTTCTTCGTCCAGATCGTAGCGCTCGTATCCCTCGACCTCGAAATCCTCGCCGAGCCTTAGGTATATGCGATTGTCATCTTTGTCGCGGTACAGGTAGAAATCCGGTTCGTGATAGCCATCGGAATCTATGTAGGCAACCTGCCAATTCCTATCCCAGTACTGCAATTCGCGATAATCGGCAACTTCGACTTCCAGCGTTTTCACGCCGGTAACCGAAGCCCCGTCTGCAGCTTTCAGCGTTACCAGGTATTCGCCCGCTTGCGTGGGATTTCCTGTAAGGGCGACGTACGCTTCCGTATCGTAGTCCCAGACCTGATAACCGTCTACGAAGAAATCCACGTCCTGAACCAGGTTCACCCTATCGTCTCCCTTGTAGCGGTAGAGGCTGATTTCCAAATCGTGGAATCCATCGAAATCGATGTAGGACCCGTCGTAAGAGGGAGTCCAATATTGGAGGTAAGCGTAGTCTTCTACGGTGAAGCTAGCCTCATACGTGCCAGAATAGCCGCTACCCTCTATCGCTTCGAGGATGGCTTCGTAATTCCCCGCCGTCGCTGGCACGCCTTCCACAGCTAAATACGATTGCTCTTCTTCATCCCAATAGCGGTAGCCCGCTATGCGGAAGTCGGTGTTTTGTTCGAGGTATACCGATTCTTCACTTTCTGAATCATAGCGGTACAACGTAAAAACCGCTTCGTGGTAGGTTCCGTCTTCTAGATACGCGTTTTCCCTAGCCCATCCGCTCCAATTGCCAATGTCAGAGTAATCTTCAACGGTGAAGTTAAAGTAAGTAACTCCCTTGTAGCCGTTGATAGCGGTGGCGATAGCACGGTAATCTCCGCTTTGCTGGATATCGCCTTCTACTGCTGTGTATTCATCGGTGCTTTCGTCGTACTTCTCGTAGCCGGCAATTTCGAAGGTTTCGCCTTCATAGGTCGGATCGCCTGCATAGTTGTCTAAATAGAACGTGGGCGCAATATACTGCCCTTTCTTGATATAGGCATTCCCAATACGCCCAGTGCCCCAATTGGAGATGTCGAGCCTATCGCTCACCCATAGCGAGATTGTCTTCGTTCCGGTGTAAGAGGACCCTTGCGCGGGTTTTAACGTTACCTCGTAATCCCCAGCTTCTTGGGGAACTCCTTCTACCGGCCTGTACGTTTCGGCACCTTCATCCCAATAGGCGTAGTCTTTTAGAACGAAATTGCCCTCTTGGTTTAGTATCGTTTTCTCGCCTGCCGAGGTCTTGTACAGATACAACTGGGGAGCATGGAAGCCATCGACATCGATGTAGCCGCTTTCGCTGATTTCATATTGCCAGTATTGCAGGTCTGAGTAATCTTTGACGGTTATCCATTCTCTCAAGGTTCCGGTATAGCCGCTTCCCTCCTTCGCGGTTATCTGAATAGAGTATCCACCTGGTTCCGTGGGACCACCGACGACCGGTACATAGTCATCCGCGTCATCATCCCACTGCTCGCAATCCCCCACGATATAGTCCTCGCCTGCGGTCAGGGATACGGTGTTACTGTCCCCTCCTCGATAGACGCTTACGACAGGTGCATGATAAATGCCGTTGTCGATGTAGGCATCTTCGTCTATAGATACGTACCATTCAGAAAGATCTCGATAGTCTCTTACATACACCTCTTCGATACGTTCTCCGGTTATCGGTGCCCCCTCCTTGGCTTGCAAAGTAACGTAGTAGTACTCGTTGCCGGAGGGGTCGCCTTCTATCGGCACGTATTCTTGCGATTCGCTATCGTATTGCATGAGCCCGCTAACGGTGAACGCGTCGTCCTGTTGCAGGGTTATATTCGTATCACCTAAGGAGTAGTACAGCGAGAACACGGGTGAATGATATCCATCTCGTTCCAAATAGGCATTGGAATCGAGCTGCGATACCCAATCCTCTATGCTCGTGACTTCCAGGTCTTGGCCTTCCACAACCTTGAACTTAAAGGTTCCCCAGTCGCTTTCCTCGAGAAGACGAGGGTAGAGATAGACCGTCTTGCCTTTGCCGATATAGAGCTCTAGCGAGAAGTTGGTGCTTTCTCCTCCATCGTCGTTGCCACCAAGGTTCTCTTGCCCATCGGCATCGGCATACACGCTCAGATAAGTATCATAGTTTCCCGTGCTGTAGAAGCGGTACATGCCCGACTCCGGGGCGGTGAAGGTGTAGACCACGGGCTCGCCCTTGTAATCCACTTCGACAGTCTGCCCCACCTCCAGGGATGCATCCTGCGTTTCGATTGAACCTGCTGCCAGGTCGCCATCGTGCGGGTCTGCGGCGAATGCCGCTGCTCCCAGGCACAGCGACGTCATCGCCGCCAGCACCAGGCAAGCCGCCGATTTCAACAGCTTTCTCATGGCCTTCTCCTTCTCGCGCCCATTACGGTACAGCTACTCTATGCAGAGTTGTGGAAATAATACCATGACCTTTCTTGTTAAATATTAGAAATAATCGCTATTGACTACTATGACCAAGAGAAGGCAGCAGAGCTGGACCTACCCCTATTCCACCTGTTCGCAGAGCTAGTCAATTGCATCCAGCACATCCCCGTATCGCGCAACAACTTCATCGGCGATGCGTTCGAACTCGGGGATGTAGTCATGCAGCATCTTGTCCAGCAAGTCCTGCATGGCTTGCTCGTATTGGTTAAAGCGCCTCATAGATAACCTTCCCATCGCGTTTTATGTTGGCAAGCAGTTCGGGAGATACATTCCCATCCAAGTTGACAATATCCACTTCAAGAAGAGACCAGAGCTTTTCCTGAACATCGTCTTCAAACGCAGGGAAATCAGAGCATCCGCTAATGGCAATGTCTATATCGCTCTTCTCTTCTGCATCTCCCCTTGCCCGCGACCCGAACAGCACGACTCTTTGCACATCGTGCTTCTTTGCGAACTTGGCTATCTGGTCGTATACCCGAGAGATGCCAGCCATCGATTGTGCCTCCGTGCCACCTTGCGTCATACGCCATTGTACTGTATGCACCATGGTCCAAGATGCAAGCGGGCGCCGGAGAACCATCGCTCTCCGGCGCCCGTAGTCTAGCTAGCCTGGGGGGTTTACCCTTGGACTATTCTTCGGTTTCGGCGTCCAGGTCCTCGCCGGGATCGGAGCTGCGCGCGCCTTCGCGCTTGGCCTTGGTCTTGGTAATGGCCACGGCCGTCACCTTGTCGTTCTCGGCCACTTTCATCACGTGCACGCCCTGGGTGGCGCGGCCCTGCTTGGAAATGCCCGACACGTCGGTGCGCACGACCACGCCCTCTTCGGACATGATCATCATCTCCTCGCCGGGACGCACGATCTTCACGTCGGCAAGCTGGCCCTTCTTGGCAGTCATGTTTATGGTGAACACGCCCTGGCCGCCGCGGTGCTGCAACGGGTACTCGCTCACGTCGGTGCGCTTGCCGTAGCCCTTCTCGGTGATGACAAACAGCTCGGGGTCGTATGAGTCGTTGCAGACTTCCAGGCCGAGCGCACGTGCACCGACCGGCAGCGTTATGCCGCGCACGCCGGTCGTGTCGCGGCCCATGGCACGCGCTTCGGACTCGTCCCACTTTATGGCCTTGCCCGCGCTCGACGCCATGATCACCATATCGGTAGGCGCCACGCGCTTCACGGCTATAAGCTCGTCTTCGTCCTTCAGGTTGATGGCAATCAGGCCATCGCGGCGCGTGCGGTCGTATGCCTTCATGGCAGTCTTCTTCACCATGCCCTGCGCCGTGCCGAAGATAAGGTACTCGTCCTCGGGGAACTCCTTCGTGGCGATGACCGCCGACACGGTTTCGCCCTTTTCCAGCTGCAGCAGGTTGCCGATGAAGGTGCCGCGTGCATGGCGCGACGCCTCGGGAATCTCGTACACCTTCAGGCGGTAGACCTTGCCCTTGGTGGTGAAGAACAGCATATAGCTGTGCGTGGATGCCACGAACAGGTGGTCCACGTAGTCGTTGTCCTTCAAGTTCACGCCCTGCGTGCCCTTGCCGCCGCGCTTCTGCGAACGGTAGGTTGCCACGGGCAAGCGCTTCACGTAGCCCGCCTTCGTAACGGTTACGACCATGCTCTCGTCTGCGATCAGGTCCTCGACGTTAATCTCGGTTGCCTCCACGCCAATCTTCGTCTTGCGCGGGGTGGCGAAACGCTTCTTTATGTCTTGCAGCTCGTCTTTGATAATCTGGTGCAGCAGGTTGCGGTCTTCCAGAACGCGCTGGAAGTAGGCGATCTTCTCGCGCAGCTCTTCCAATTCGTCCTGAATCTTCTGACGCTCCAGGCCGACCAACCGGCGTAGGCGCATCTGCAAGATTGCCTCGGTCTGCTTGTCCGATAAGCCGAAGCGCTCCGTCAGCCTCTCACTTGCCTCTTTATCGGTTTCCGAGGAGCGGATGATGGTGATTACCTCGTCGATGTTGTCGAGCGCGGTCAGCAGGCCTTCCAGGATATGCGCGCGCTCCTGCGCCTTGGCCAGCTCGTAGCGCGTCCTGCGCTCTATCACTTCTTCCTGGTGGGCGATGTAATAGTGCAGCACTTCCTTCAGCGACAGCACGCGCGGCACGCCGTCGACCAGCGCGAGCATGATAACGCCGAAACCAATCTGCAACTGCGTGTGCTTGAACAGCTTGTTGATGACCACCTGGGGCATCGCGTTCTGTTTCAGCTCGATGATGATATCGATGCCCTTGCGGTCGGCTGCATCGTGGATGTTGCTTATCTCGGGCAGCTTCTTGTCGCGCACGAGCTCGCCGAGCTTTTCCAGCAGGCGGTTGCGGTTCACCTGATAGGGAATCTCGGTGATGACGATCTGCGACTTGCCGTTCTTTAGCTCTTCTATATGGTAGCGCGCGCGGATGGTCAGGCTGCCGCGGCCGGTTTCGTAGGCATCGATGATGCCCTTGCTGCCCATTATCTCGCCGCCCGTGGGGAAATCGGGGCCGGGGAGGATCTTCATCAGGTCGGCCGTCGTGCAATCGGGATTGTCCAGCTGCATGCACACGGCATCTATCGTCTCGCCCAGGTTGTGCGGCGGGATGTTGGTGGCCATGCCGACGGCGATGCCCGCCGAACCGTTCACCAGCAAGTTGGGGAATCGGGCCGGCAGCACGGTGGGCTCGGTAAGCGACTCGTCGTAGTTGGGCTGGAAATCCACCGTTTCCTTGTCCAGGTCGCGCAGCAGCTCCATGGCCGCCTTGTCCAAGCGCGCCTCGGTGTAGCGCATGGCGGCCGCGCTGTCGCCATCGATGCTGCCGAAGTTCCCGTGGCCGTCGACCAGCGGAACGCGCATGTTGAAGGGCTGGGCCAGGCGCACCATCGTGTCGTACACGGCAACGTCGCCGTGCGGATGGTACTTGCCGATAACGTCGCCGACCGTACGCGCGGATTTCATGTGCGCGCGGTTGGGCGTATAGCCCGACTCGTTCATGGCGTACAGGATGCGACGGTGAACCGGCTTCAAGCCGTCGCGCACGTCGGGAAGGGCGCGCGACACGATGACGCTCATCGAATATTCGAGGAAGCTCGTCTGCATTTCCTTGCCGAGATAGGCGCTGCGCACGATGGTGCCCTCGCCACCGTTGGCGCCTTCCACTATCTCGCCGTGGGCGCTCGGCATTTCCACCATCAGCGATTGCGCCTTCATCTCCTCGGAGACGATGGCGCCGCTGCGCGAAGCCCCGCCGGGACGGGCATCCTCTTCCTCTTCTTCCACGTCGTCCAAGATGTCGTCTTCGTCGGCATCTTCTTCGGCGCGGTTCAGCAGCTCGTCAAGGCCGTCGTCCAGATTGTTGTTGTCTTCTGCCATTGAATAACTCCTCGTAATGCTTCGCTATGCCTTCGCGCAAGCCAATGAATTCGTTTTCGGTGCAAATGCGGGCTGGGCCCAAGCCGACGCCATGCGCCTTGGGCCCAGCTGGCTAGATGTCGAGGAAGCGGACGTCGCGGGCATGCGATTGTATGAAATCGCGGCGCGGTTCCACCTTATCGCCCATCAGGTCGCTTACGGCCCTTTCGGCTTCTGCGGCGTCGTCTATGTTCACCTGCAGAAGCGTCCTGCTCTTGGGCTCCATCGTTGTCTCCCATAGCTGTTCCGGGTCCATTTCGCCCAGACCCTTGTAGCGCTGGACGTCGAACTTGTCCGGATTGTCGTATTCCGCGAGCGTGCTCGAAAGCGCCTTCTCGTCGTAGATGTAGCGCTCCACCTTGGTGGTGCGGGAATTCTTCTTCTTCAAGCCGAAGATGGGAGGTTGCGCGATGTAGATGTAGCCGCGGTTGATGAGCTCGGGCATGTAGCGGTAGAAGAAGGTGAGCAGCAGGCAGCGGATATGGGCGCCGTCCACGTCTGCATCGGTCATGATGATGATGCGATGGTAGCGCGCCTTGTCGGCGTCGAAGTCATCGCCGATGTTGGTGCCGATGGCCGTGATAAGGCTGCTGATGGTCTCGGACGAAAGCGAGCGGTGCAGGCCCGCGCGCTCCACGTTCAAAATCTTTCCGCGCAGGGGAAGGATTGCCTGGTACTTGCGGTCGCGCGCCTGCTTGGCGCTGCCGCCTGCGGAATCGCCCTCTACGATGAAGATTTCGGAATTGGAGGGATCCTTCGAGGAACAATCGGCAAGCTTGCCCGGCAGGCTGAAGCTGTCCAGAACGCCCTTGCGCCGCGTGGCCTCGCGCGCCTTGCGCGCGGCCTCGCGCGCCTTCAGCGCTTGGCTTGCCTTGCCGACGATGCGTTTGGCCGGAGCGGGGTTCTCTTCCAGGTATTCGGCCAGGCCCTTGGTAACGGCAGTCTGCACCAGGCCGCGAATCTCGGTGTTCCCGAGCTTCGTCTTGGTCTGGCCCTCGAATTCCGGTTCGTGCAGCTTCACGCTGATGATGGCCGCCAATCCCTCGCGGCAGTCGTCGCCGGTCAGGTTGGAATCCTTTTCCTTCAGGATGTTCTTGGACCGCGCGTAGTCGTTTATGGTGCGCGTTACCGCCTGCTTGAAGCCGTCCAGATGCGTTCCGCCCTCGTGCGTGTTGATGTTGTTCGCGAAGGCCAGAACACCGTTCGAGCTGTACGAGCTCGTCCACTGCATCGACACCTCCACGGTGCCGTCTTCGTTTTCCGCCTCGAAGTAGATGGGCTTGTTCAGGGTTTCCTTGCCATCGTTCAGGTACTTCACGAAATCGACGATGCCGCCGTCGTACTTGAACGACACCGTGCGCGGCTCCTCTGCAGGTGCGCTCTGCAGGGAATGCACGTCGCTGCGCTCGTCGGTCAGCTCGATTTTCAGGCCCTTGTTTAAAAACGCCATCTCGCGGAAGCGGTTCTGCAGCGTTTCGAAATCGTATATGCACGTGTCGGTGAATATCTCGGGGTCCGGCCAAAACGTGACCGTTGTGCCCGTCTTGCGCGATTTTCCAATTTCGTGCAGCTTTTCCACGGTCTTTCCGCGCTCGAACGATATCTCGTATTCCTTGCCGTCGCGGCGGACGTTCACCACCACTTTGCTCGAAAGCGCGTTCACGACGCTTACGCCGACGCCGTGCAAGCCGCCGGACACCTTGTAGCCCCCATCGCCGAACTTGCCGCCCGCGTGCAAGATGGTCAACACAACCTCGACCGTGGGCATCTTCTCGGTCTTGTGGCGTTCCACCGGAATGCCACGGCCGTTGTCGATGACGCAAATGGAATTGTCGGGACGGATGAACACTTGAATATGATCGCAGTATCCCGCAAGCGCCTCGTCCACGGAATTGTCCACGACCTCGTATACCAGATGGTGAAGTCCCAGCGGACCGGTCGAGCCGATGTACATGCCGGGGCGCTTGCGCACGGCTTCGAGCCCTTTCAAGACCTTGATGTCGTCTGCACCGTAATGCTCTTCGGGAATGCTTGCCACGTGTTCTCCTTACTATTGCGTTTACGGCAGCGGGAAGGAATTACGGGAATCAGTCGCCGCGTTTCTCGTCCGTTTTAAGGATTGTCCCGCCAGTAGTCTTTAACCTGAGAAATATTACCATATCCTGTGGAATGAGAACAGAAGGCCACACAACATGTTCAACTTTCGTTTTTAAGCTGTCTCTAATTGCGTCAGCGACCCGCAAAACGCCTTTGTGAGGAAATCTTTCAATCTCCAGCTTTTGTTCGCTTTATATCGGCCTTCATGGCTTTTTCCAACGATTCCCTCAGGCGGGCGTCCTCTATGGGCGAAACAGTTGATTCGACGAACGATTCCTCTTCCTTGCTTAACGCGGGTGCTTCGTCCTTTCTTTCTTCAATCTCCTGCCCCTCGTAAGCATAGGGATGGTTGTTCTTGTACTTGCCACGCGATACGTGTATGTCGAACCGGGCGATGTCCTCTCCGAAAAGCTCGAGGAACTTCAAGCGGATAAGCTCGCGTTGCGCATTCAGCTCCGCGGCGAATATCGATTCGTCCACATATACTATGAGCGTGGGCAAGTCGCCGCGTTTCACTATGTACACGTTGTTGGTATGGGCCAGGAACAATTCGGCCAGGTCACCGTACACCACATTCAAAGCCTGGCGATAGCGCTCGCGCACCTGATGGGTGCGGTACATGATGCGCGCCTGTTCCGAATCGCCCGACAAGCTGGCTATGAGCTTGTCTACGCCGGCCCCTATCTTATGCATGGCGCCGCCCCTCTTCCAAATTCACGATGCGGGCGTCGCCTAGCACATCGTTGTCGAAAGGGGCAAGGTCGGTGGCCGTGATGAAGGTCTGCATATCCCCCTTCACGTTGGAGAGGAGCATTTCCCGACGCGACCCATCCAGTTCGCTGAGAACATCGTCCAGTAGAAGGACAGGGGCCGTTTGCAACATGCTCTTCACCATGTCCACCTCCGCCAATTTCCAAGCCAAGACAACGCTTCGCTGCTGGCCTTGGCTTGCATAGAGCGAGGCGTTCCTTCCCGCAACGAAAAAGGAGATGTCGTCGTTATGGGGCCCTATCAGGCATCGGCGGCGGGCACGCTCTTCCCCGGCTTTGTAGGCAAGGCTCTGTTCCATGAGAAGGCGGACTTCGTCGCGGCTGTATTCCCGAAGCTCATCCCGCTCTATCCCATCCATCCTCAGCCACGAAGGCAGGTACTGGGCGGCAAAGTCCTCGCCCGACTGAGACAGTTCGCCATATCTTTCCTGCACGAGAGGAACGAGCCTCTTGAACAGCGAATGACGATAGCAGAACAACTGCGCGCCGCAGCGTACCAGGGTTTCGCCCACCGCTTCCACCAGATCTTGGGAAGCCTCCTCTTTCAGAAGCCGGTTCTTATAGCGCAGGGCCTTCTCGTAGTCGTTGCGGATTACGTGGTAGTTTGCGGAAAGCTGCATGCCCATGTCGTCTATGGCCTTGCGTTTCACGGATGCAGACTTCTTCACCAATTCCAAATCGTCGGGGGTGAAGGAAACCGCGGGAAGAATGCCGCGCATGTCGCTGGAGGGTTTCGCCTTGCCGTTCAGCTCGTAGCGCTTCTTGCCCGGTTCCACGTAAAGCGTGCAGGTAAGGTCCCTGTTGCCGTCTTCCAGCCTGGTTTGAACGCGTGCTGCGGCGGCTCCTTCTCGAATGAGCTCCGAAAGCTGTTTGTGGCGCAACGCGGAAGTGGCGGTTATCAGGTTCACCGCTTCGAGCACGTTGGTCTTGCCGATGGCGTTGCGCCCGACGAGCACGGTTACCCTACCGATGTCTTCGAGGGCGAAGTGCTCGTAATTCCTGAAATCCAGAAGGTCGAGCGATCTGATATTCAAGCCCATGGGCTTATCCCCGAACCGCTAGATGCGCACCGGCATGACCAGGTACAGGTAGTTTTCCCCTTCGTCGCCCTTCATTATCCCGGGTTTCAACGGCCCCTGAATTTCCAGGAAAACGCGAGACGAATCCATGGCTGCAAGCCCTTCGTTCATATAGTGGCTGTTGAACCCTATTTCCACATCGGCGCCTTCCACGTCGGCACGGACGAGTTCCTGCGTGGATCCCGCATCCTGGCTAGTGGAAAGCTGAATGGACTGGCTTTCCGCGCTTATGCTTACACGGACTTGGGAACCCGAATGGTCCAGCAGCGATGCGCGCTTCACCGCAGAGGAAAGCGCGGCGCGGTCCACGATGCAGCGGGTTTCGTACGAAGAGGGGATAAGCTGCTTGTAATTGGGATAGCGCCCCTCTATTCGCCTGTTGATGAAAACCGTGCCCCCGTACGATACGATAATCTGGTTTTCCGCGAGGGACAGCGTTATATCCTCGCCGGTTTTGGGAAGAGAGGCCAGGTCGGACATGAAGGAACCGGCCACGACCGCATTGAAGTCTTCCCGCTGCCCCTCCAACGGCAGCTGGGTCATGGCCAAGCGGTACGAATCGGTTGCCACGAGCTTCAAAGTGCCTTCCTCGACCGCTATGTACACGCCGGTAAGAATAGCCCTGCTCTCGTCGCGCGACACGACGCGGCACACCTTGCGCGCCATGGTGGAAAAATCGTCGAAGGGAACGGAAACGCTCTGTTCGGGCAGGATTTCGGGAAAAGCGGGGAAATCGACCGGATTCAAGCATCTAATGGAAAACGAGGAGGATTCGCACGATACGATTGCAGATTCCTCGTCGGCTTCCACATGCACTGCGGCATCGGGGAGGTTCTTAACGATGTCGCTTATCAGCTTTCCAGGAAAGACCGCCTTCCCCTCTTCCTCGACAAGCGCCATCACCGTGTATTGAATGGAAAGCTCCAGGTCCGTGGATTGAAAGGTTACCTCGTCTCCCTTCGCTTCTGCGTAAATGCCCGAAAGAACCGGCATGGTGGATTTGTTGGTTATGCCTTTTTGCACGATTACCAGGGAATTTTGAAGCTCTGCTTGGTTGATGCTGAATTTCATCGGCAAATCTCCTCTCGTTTTCAACGATTATAGCAGGCAAGCCATCCAAACGAACTATCCGCTTGCCCGGGCTTTTCCTCCACGGTTCGCACGGTTTCAGAGATGGCACGTCCCCGCGTTCCGCGGCCCAGCCGGATGCCTGAATTCACCCATTAGTGAATAACCCTGTTTTTATCGCAGGGAAACGGTTGAAAAAAGTGGAAAAGGTGGATAACTGCAGTTTTGCCTGATTTACTATGTGGAAAACTATTTTCACCGAACGCCGTCTCGGCGTTGTCAAGTCTTTTCTTTTAAGTCTTTCATCTGCGCATTTACATCCCAGATGAAAATATAATGGCCTCTGAACTGGTATTTTAGGTTTTTCATAAATCTAGAAAAAAGAGGAAATCTGCGTTTTCGCAGGCCATTTCAATTATAGGGATATTCATCCATTTTCAAATGCCTGCGCTCATCTGGGCTTCGCTTTATCGTTCCTGATAGGCGAGTTATTAACATTTTTCAACATTTTTCCCGTGCATTCATTCACGTTCATTCGCAGTTTTCCACTTTTCTTGAACAAATTGGGGATAAGTCTGGAATACCGCTTGTCACAGCGTTTTCTTTTTCAGGTGAATTCTTTCCACCGAATTCCATCATGCTTATAATTCACAGTTGTGTCCGATGAATCGGCCTCGTGGCAACCGGCAATGGAAACAGGGAATATCTGGCAATGCAGACTGACTTCGATTATTCGCACGTAAGCACCACCGCGCGCGTGGCATGCTACGACGACTTGAAATCGGCGCCGCGCATTACGGAAATTCCCCCCGCGGACACTACGGAATACATAGAGAAGCTGACCACCACGGTATACGAGCAAGCTCGGATGATGGGTGGAAAAATTCCCTACACGTTGGTTCGGGAAGTCTCGGAAAACTTCATCCACGCCCAGTTCAAGGAAATAGTGGTATCCATACTGGACGACGGGAACACCATTCGCTTTGCCGACCAGGGGCCGGGAATCGCCGAAAAGGAAAACGCCAAGAAACCAGGGTTCTCGTCTGCGATAGAACCCATGAAACACTACATTCGCGGTGTTGGATCTGGGTTTCCCATCGTTAAGGATTACCTGGACGACCGCGATGGGTCCATCGTCATCGAAGACAACCTGAACACGGGCGCCGTCGTAACCATAACGCTCGAGCATAGCCCGTCCGCAGAACGCCCCTCGGCGCAAGCCAAGCGTTCCGATGGCCAGGCATCGAGCTCGCCAAGCCCTTCGCAGCGCATCCCCATTTCCTCGCTCTACCGGCTTTCCCCCCGGGAACGGCAGTTCCTGGATGCGCTTATGCGCGAAGGCGAGCTGGGCGTTACGGAACTGAAGGAGATTACCGACACGCCGGGATCGACGACGTTCAATACGCTGAAGAAACTGGAAGAAGCCGGTCTGGTCGCGAAGAGCCCCTCCAAGAAGCGCATGTTAACGGACATCGGCTACGAAGTTGCGATGAGCGGCGACTAACCGCGCAAGGGGAAACCGGCAACTACGCAAGGACAGCTCACCACTTATAGAAGCCCCTTGGTGCTTACACTTACTAGCCGGTTTCCTTGTGGGCGCGGTTCCTGCGGGGGGCACTCAGAGGGACGGGAGCGTCCCCCAGGCACCCGGCCGGCGGCGGGGACAGGCGGGGCGGGAGGCTCTCGTGGTTTTCCACAGCCAAAGGGCATAGTTTTCCACAAGTGGTCTATACTTGCAGCTTGCAAGCGTTAAAGCGAGGTGGACCATGAACAGCGAACAGCTTAGAAACGAATGGAACGATGTCTGCAATCGCATAAAGCAGTACGATTCCATCAACGCTTCTCAGATGAACGCGTTTTTCTCCCGCTTGCAGCCCCAGGCCATGAGCGAAGACTTCATCATGCTCACGGCCGACAACGATTTCATCAAAACCTGGATAGAGATGCACTACAGCCGCTATATCCAGCAAGCGCTCTTCGATTTGCACGGAGTCGAGTTCACCGTTGCCATCGAAGTGGACTCCAACCAACCGGTCCCCCTTTCTGGCCAAGAGCCGATGGAAAGGACGCCGGCGGAAGAGATGGCCGCGCCCGCGGATGGGACCATGCACGAGGACAGGGAAAAACCCCTGGAAATTGAAGATACGCGCCGGTCCGAACCGCCCATCGACGAAAAGGGTGAAGCTACGGGCGACGACCACCTAAGGAAGGCGTTGCTCTCGAGCGTATCCACCCTTACCTTCGAGAATTTCGTGATAGGCGCATCCAACAGAATGGCCTATTCCATGGCTGTCTCCGTTGCCGAGGAACCTGGCCGCAGCATGCTGAACCCCCTCTTCATCTACGGCCGTTCAGGATTGGGGAAAACTCACCTCATGAGGGCCATACAGAACTACGTGAACGAGACAAGGCCCGAACTGAAAACCATCTACGTGGATTCCGCCGATTTCCTGAGCGGCTACGTTGAATCGGTCGTGGCCCACGACAAGCAAAAATCCAGCTTCAAGAACTTCAAGAACCAGTATCAGGAAGCCGATATCCTTCTCATAGACGACATTCAGTACCTGCAGGGCAAAGAGCAGACGCTCGACATAGTGTTTCAGATATTCAACCGCTTGGTGGACGAGGGCAAGCAAGTCGTTCTCTCAGCCGACCGCGCGCCGAAGAACATCGTCATGGACGAGCGCTACCAGAGCAGGTTCAACAGCGGGGGAACGTTCGACATCCAGCCGCCCGAGGTGGAAACGAAGCTCGGCATTATAAAGAGCTTCGTAGAAGAATACCGCGAGACGAGCGAATACAAGAATTTCTCTCTTCCCGAACAGGTCGAACGCTACATAGCGGAAAACTCGAGCTCCAATATACGCGAGCTGAAAAGCGCCGTGACCAAGATAATCTACTACATGAACTCCACCGATGCCGCGGGCATTTCCATAGACGACGTGGCGCGCCTGCTGGAGAACCATTTCTCCGGCGGGGCCATGAAGAAGCTATCCGTCCTGGACATCCAAAAACAGGTGGAATCCTACTACGACGTGAGCCACACCGACTTAATCGGGCAGAAACGGGCGCGCAAGATCGTGTATGCCCGACAAATTGCAATCTACCTTTCCCGTCAGATGCTCGACCTTCCCTACAATTCCATAGCGAAGAACTTCGGCGGGCGAGACCATACGACGATAATGTATTCGGTTACCAACGTGGAAGAAAAGATGAAGGAGAACAGGGAGCTGCGCGAGGAAATTGAAAACATAAAGCGCCGCATCCGCGAGATGTAATCCCCCTCCTTCAAGGGCACCAGCCCTCATCCGAACCGCTTGGACAAGGCGTGCTGCCCTTGCTTGTAGATTAATCTCTCTTGCATTTCTCGCTTTTGAAAATATTTATATATTGTTGTTGTAATAAGGACGGTAGAAAAGTGGAAAACGGAGAAATGCGCTGATTGAAGGGGAATTTTGGGAAAATTGTGATTGTTGAAAAACCGGCCTGTCTTCAACGGGGAATATTTGTGGAATAGTGGAATCCTCTGGAAAACGGTGGTTTTCAACCGCTCTTCAATCATTCGCTAACAGTTTTTCCACCACAAGGTATTGAGCGTTCCTATAATGATGCTTCCCTATGTTGATGAAACGTAAAATGCCCGGCTCGCGCCTTCCGAACGATTCCGCCGGCCTCTCGAACCTTCCAGCGCGGCACTGCGGGGGCGAAGATGGGGTTTGTAGGGAGGTTTTGGAGGGTAAATTGGGATATTGACGAAGGTCAGACGCGTACTATAATCTAACGGTTGCTCAATTTTAACACTACGAAAGGTAACACTTATGAAGCGCACATACCAACCTAATAAACGCAAGCGCGCCAAGACCCATGGCTTCCGTGCCCGCATGGCAACCAAGGGCGGCCGTGCAGTGTTGGCCCGCCGTCGTGCCAAGGGCCGCAAGCGCCTTACCGTCTAGCCCGTGAAGACCATCCGGTCCAGTTCGGAAATCTCAGAGCTTTTCGATCGCGGACGGCGCGTTCATACGCCTCATTTGAATTTGATAATTCTACGGCATGAGAAGCAACACGACCATGACGGTCGTGTTGCTTTTATAGCAGGGAAAAAGCTTGGCAATGCCGTTTGGAGAAATCGGGCAAAGCGCCGCATGCGCGCATTGTGCCGCGATGTGGGCGGGCCGTTCGACGGCTTCGATGTTGCTTTCATTGCACGGCGGGACATGGATTCTGCTCCTTGGAAAGACATTCGCTCGGATCTTGCAAATGCATTGAGGAAAGCTGGTGTGGGCCGTGGATAACGTGCGCAGCGAAGTTCGCCACGAATTCAACGACGGGGCGGAATCTGCTCCCCGTCGCGTGAAGAGCATAGCCTGCAAGATGGCCGTTCTTGTTATCAGGTTCTATCAGTTTGCCCTATCCCCCCATCTTGCGGGATGTTGCCGGTTCGAGCCGACGTGCTCGTCGTATGGTTTGCAGGCGTTTCAGAAATACGGATTCTTCAAAGCGTTGAAGCTGACGCTCTCTCGTCTCTCTCGTTGTCGTCCGGGGGGCCCTTACGGTTACGATCCCCTTCCGTAGGGAAGCGCGCCCCTTTGGTATAGAGGAAGGAAAGGTGTATGTCGGAAATTACGGAAGTAAACGGAATTTGGGAGGCTATACTCTGGGGAATAGCCTGGGTGGTGGAGAAATTCTTCTACCTTGCCCAGGACTGGGGTCTGGCAATCATCCTGTTCACCATCGTGTTCAGGTTGCTGATGATGCCCCTTATGCTCAGCCAGAGCAAATCGAGTTTCCAAATGCAGAAAGTACAGCCCCTGATAAAGGAGATCCAGACGAAGTGGGCAAACGACCCCGTCAGGATGCAGGAGGAAACGCAGAAGCTGTATGCCGAGACCAAGTTCAATCCCTTGGCAAGCTGCGTCCCCATGCTCATCCAGATGCCCATCTTCATCGCCCTGTTCCAGGTGCTCAGAAACATCCAGACCTATTTGCCCAAGTATGATGGCACGTTCACTTTCTACAACATAGTGCCCAGCCTGACGGCCACGCCCGCCGAAATGCTTGAAAAGGGAGTTGGCCCGTTCATTCCCTACGCCGTGCTCATAATCATCTTCGTCGGCGCAACGTTTCTTCCCATGTTGCTGCAGCAGCGCACCAATTCAGACCAGCAGCAGAAGAACCAGATGTACCTGATGTCCATTATCATGGGCGTCATGATGCTGTTCGTCAGCTGGAGCTCCCCCGCCGGCGTTCTGCTGTTCTGGGGCGTGTCGGGCATAATAGCCGTGGCCACCCAGCAGATTTACATGCGCCACCTGAGGAAACAGGATGCCGAAGCGCAGGAGGCCATCATAGAAGTAGCTCCCGTGAAGGTGGAAGTGGAGCGCAAGGTGAAGAAGAAGCGGCCCACCAAGAAGCGCTAGCACGTTTAACGGAGGAAGAGGCAACAACCGATCGGTGCATGAAAAAATGCGCCAACGTGAAGTAAGGAGCGTTCCATGAACGAGGAAATGGAAGAGATGGAAACTGGCCAGATAGAGGAAGAGGAAATGGTCGAAGAGCTGGAAGCGGACGAAGGGGAAGAGGCGGCCGACGACGGCAAGCTGCACCTGACCGACGAGCAGCTCGACGAAATAGCGGATACCGCCATCGCCGCCCTTCGGGACGTGTTGAAGTATTTCAACGTGGGAGAGGTGACCATCGACGAATACGAAGGCGACGAAGGCGAGCTTATCCTGGATATTACCGGTGACGACCTGGCGGTGCTTATCGGGCGTCATGGCAAGACCCTCGAGGCGCTTCAATTCCTGATCTCGGCCATTACGGTACGCAAGATCGGGTATCGTTTCCCGGTGATCATCGACGTGGAAAGCTACAAGAACCGTCAGAGGCAGAAGCTGGAATCGCTGGCACGCTCATCTGCGAGCAAGGCCGCATCTCGGGGGCACAGCGTGAAACTCAGGCCCATGACGCCCTACGAGCGCCGGATAATCCATGTGGCCCTCCGGGACGATCCGCGTGTGAACACGGCATCCGAAGGAGAGGGCACCGGGAGGCACGTGGTTATCGTTCCAGTGAAGTAAACGCAAGACAAAGGGCCCTTCGCAGGGCCCTTTCAATTGATGAAACCAGATGTCACCCTGCGGCTTCGGGCGCCGGCGCGCGGGGCACGGAGAGGGGATTCGGTCTTGTCCTCGGCTAACTTTAGAATTCTTAAAGTATGTGCCTGCGGAATCGCCCTCACCCCTCTCCGTGCCCCGCGCGCCGGCGCCCGAAGCCGCAGGGTGACAAACCCGACGATCATTCGAGGACTTGCATGGACATCTCCAATTATCCTATGTTCACTTCCCTTGATTCCAGCCAACAGGAATTAATGCGCCGCCATCTTCAGATGGTGATGAAGCTTAACGAGAAGATGAACCTTACGCGCATAGCCGATGGCGAAGAGGGAATGCTTCTTCACGTGGAAGATTCCCTTGGGGCCCTTCCCGAAATGAAGGAAGCGCCGGAGGGACCCTATGCAGACCTTGGGAGCGGCGCTGGATTCCCGGGTATTCCCCTTGCCATAGCTACCGGTAGAAAGACGCTTCTCATCGATGCGCGGATGAAGAAGATGAACGCAGTCCAGGGCATCGTGGAATCTTTGGGGCTGGAATCGACCATCGGCGTGTATGCCGGCAGGGCGGAGCTGTATGCCAGGAAGAACCCCAATGCCTTCTGCGTTATCACCGCGCGCGCCCTGGCCAAGCTTTCAGTGCTCCTGGAGTTGTCGGCCCCCCTGTTGAAGCGCGGCGGCAGGGCCATCTTCTACAAATCGCATGTAGAGGAAGGGGAAATGAAGGATGCCATCCGCGTATGCGATACGACGGGGATGCGACTCGTAGGCGATAGGAATTTCATGCTCGGGGGTGCCTACGAACGTCGTATCGTCACGTTCGAAAGCGTGGCGCCCCCCAAGATGAAACTTCCTCGCCTAGAAGGACAAGCGCAGAAAAATCCCCTATAGCATCTCCTTGGTGAGACGAGCTCTCGTCCACGTAGACCCCGCAAGCTAAGGGGGATATTGCGACGACCGCTGGCCCGGAAGCGGTGGATAAGCGCTTTCTTGAAGAAGATGTTTCACGTGAAACATCGATGAATGTGGCTGTCCCAACGTTTTTCTGACCGCTACCGATACCTTCAATTGGTATCATGGCAACACAGGAACGAAGCACCAGCTTCTCCGTATAAATGCAACATAACTGTAGAAGACGGAAGAACAAGCCATTTGAGCTATCTGCGTTCAATATGCATTGCGTTTGCTTCAAGCCACGCAAGGGCAACGAATCTGCCTGTCCGTGGCTTGCAACGAGATACGAACAACCCTGCTTCGGGTGAGGCGGGGGAAGAAGCGATGCCTGCCAAGGCATCGGATGTTGTGCAATGGACATGAAGTGCATGGTTGAAGGGAGCTCGGATGGGAATCTTCGATAATTTCAAGAAACGAGAGGCAGCCTTGACCGGAGAAGGCCAAGGCCGAGAAGAAGCTTCTTCCCGAGGCCCTCTTTCACCCGCCCTTGAATCGGGCGAAGGATCCATCTCGTTTGGCGAAGACGCGCAGGACGTTGTTCGGGAAGAAGTGAGCCACGAGCACAAGGCGCCTTCCCGCACGATGGTGGTGGCCATCATCAACCAGAAAGGCGGAGTGGGAAAATCCACGACCGCGGTTAACCTGTCTGCCGCCTTGGGGGAAATGGGCAAGAAGGTCCTGCTGGTAGATTTGGACCCTCAGGGCAATTCCACCAGCGGATTGGGTATAGAAAAGAAGCAGTTGAAGGCTTGCGTGTACAACGTGCTTCTCGAGGACCTTTCCATGCGCGATGCCGTCATTGCGTCGGTAATGCAGAACCTCGATCTCGTTCCCGCCACCATTAACCTCGCTGGAGCTGAAGTCGAATTGGTATCCGAAATGGCACGGGAAAGCCGGCTGAAAGATGCCATAGCCGAGCTAAGGGGCGCGTATGACTATGTTTTCATCGATTGTCCCCCTTCTCTCGGATTGCTCACCGTCAATTCCCTCGTGGCGGCCGACAAGCTCATCATCCCCATCCAGACGGAGTTCTACGCATTGGAAGGTGTGACAAAACTCCTTGAATCGATGAAACGTGTCAAAACAAGGCTTAATCCGTCACTCGAGATTTTCGGCATCCTGCTCACCATGTACGATGGGAGGACGACCCTCTCGCGGCAGGTGGCGGCAGAGGTAAGGAAATATTTCGGTAAACAAGTATTCGAAACGATCATACCGAGAACAGTGAAGCTTTCGGAAGCGCCGAGCTATGGCGTTCCCATAACCCAATACGATCCATTGGGAAAGGGAGCTGCAGCGTATGTGAACCTTGCAAAGGAAGTGGTCGAGCGTGGCTAAGCAGAGAAGCGGTCTAGGCAGGGGTCTGGATTCCTTGCTCGGTGGGGATTTCGAAGAAGTATCTGCAACCGAGAAAGACGAATCGCAGGTATCCCGGGAAAAGGACGAAACTGTTCGAGAAACGGGAGATGCTTCCGCCCAGGAAGAGGTAATCTACTCGAGCAAGGAAGACAATATAACGATAAAGGGGGTTGTGGAACGCAAGGTGCCGGGTCCAGTCGCCCCGCCTAAGAAACCCCCTGTTGTTCCCGTACAGCAAGCTGCGAGGAAAGACGGGGAGGGAAGCGAGGGCATAGAGGTGAATATAGACCTCGTGAAGCCCAATCCTAACCAGCCGCGCATAAATTTCAAGAAGGAAGATTTAGAAGAGCTCGCCCAATCCATCCGCAAGAATGGGCTGCTGCAGCCCATTCTCGTGCGCCCTGTGGGGGACATGTACGAAATAATAGCCGGAGAGCGCCGTTGGCAAGCATGCAAGACCTTAGGAATGGAGAAGGTTCCCATCAGGATAAAGGAAGCAGACGACGAGGAAACCGTCATACTTGCCCTGATAGAGAACATACAGCGCAGCGACCTTAACCCCATCGAAGAGGCGTATGGCTATAGGCGCATGATGGAACGTGGCAAGATGACCCAATCGGAAGTGGCTCAGGCCGTAAGCAAGGGTCGAACCACCATCACGAACGCCCTGCGCCTGCTCGAGCTGCCCGAAGAAGCCCAGCAGCTGCTCTTCGAGGAAAAGATAACCGCAGGCCATGCCCGTGCGATTCTTTCGATACCGAGCAAAGAAGGAAGGATCAAGCTAACCGACAAGCTGATGGAGGAAAAGTTGTCGGTGCGCGATGCCGAGCGAATAGCAAAGCAGATTGCGGGAAAAGGCCAGAAGAGAGACACATCCGAGAAAGTGCAAGCTCCCAAGTCCTATAAGACGGTGGCGCGCGCCCTGAAGGACACGTTGGAAACGGATGTGAAGATAAAGAGCGTTAAGGGACAGAATAAAATAGAGATATCGTTCAAGGACGAAGCGGATTTAGAAAGGCTCTATCGCAAGATAGCATCGCAATAGAGGTAGCCGCCGCCGGCCGGGCCGTGGGCAGCTACCTGTAGAGCGACTCGGCACGTATTCGACTTCCTTGTTCCACGCTGGATTGCCTTTCACCGCGAACCTGGCCGTGAAAGGCAATACGAATCGATCAAGCAACGTTTCCTCGGCTGCCTATTGTGCGGGCCCGGCTGCATCGCCCCTTGAATACGAGGCAACGAGCTGTCCGCATGCGGCTTCTATATCGGCTCCCCTCGATTTGCGAATGGAAGCGGCTATGCCATGTGCTTCGAGTTCGTCGAGCCAATGGGAAAGGATTTTCCTGTCCGAGCCCTTCAATGAAGAATCCCCCATATCGTTTAAAGGTATCAGGTTCACATGACAGAGCATTCCAGTGCAGAAGTCTATGAGCGCCTGAAGGTCTTTGGGGGAATCGTTAACATCGTTCATGAGCGCGTATTCGAACGTATATCGTCTTCCCCTTTTCTTCTCGTATGAAGCAAGCTCTTGTTTAAGCGATTCGAGAGGTTGGGATCGTAGCGAAGGCATTATCCGGTCGCGAATCGGTTGAAGCGCGGAATGAAGCGATACGGCCAACGTGAATTGTTCTGTCAAATCGGAAAATTTTCGAATACCCGACAGCAATCCGCACGTGGATACCGTTATATGGCGCGCTCCTATATTCAAAAGCTTGGGGTGGTTCATTATCCTTAGCGCTGCGATAGTGTTGTCGAAGTTGGCGAAGGGTTCTCCTTGCCCCATGACCACCACGTTGGTGACCCGTCGATTAAAATCCTTTTGAACGATGTTCACCTGGTCCACGATTTCTCCCGGCAACAGGTTGCGTGTAAGCCCCGCCTTTCCCGTGGCGCAGAAAATGCATCCCATCGAACAACCCGCCTGACTCGAAGCGCACACGGTAAGCCTTCCATCGGAAGAGGGAAGGCCCACTGTCTCGGTTACGACGCCGTCCCCGAAGCGAACGAGGTACTTGCGTGAGCCATCTTGGGATTCCCGCTTTGCATGGACGCTCGACGGATTCAGCGGGAAACGCTCCGGGAGGGAGGTTCGGAGAGCTTTTGGCAGGTTGGTCATTTCGTCATATGATGACGAACCCTTGGCGTATATCCACGAAACGATTTGGTCGGCTCTGAAAGAGGGAAGACCTTCCCGTTCGAGAAGTCGGTGTATCTCTTCCAGCGATAAGGATTTAATCGGTGTTTCCATGGGGAGATTATAAGTTACTTCTTGCTACCGGGCCAGCGGCGTGGACGGGGAGGGTGGCAAGGGGGATTCTGCGGGTTGCATAGAGTATAACGGGTCGGCCATGGGCGGTAACGCGATGATGTTTCACGTGAAACATAGGCCGTGTTCCCTTTGTTATACTTGACAAGGTTTCACCCGTTGGCGTTTAACTTTCAAATGGGCAAGCCCAGAACGCGTGAAACAGGTGAACCGGCCATTCTGTGAGGAACGTCGAAGAAGTTGAAGCGAGAGGGAAGAGGACAAAAGTGGCTGTCATACCAAGCAAATGTAAGGTTGCATTGTTGGCAGGTGGAACGAGCGGTGAACGCTCTATTTCCATCAATTCCGGAAACGGCGCGCGCGAGGCTCTTCTCGAGGCAGGCTATGATGTTGATTGGATAGATCCTGCATCCAAAGAAGATCTGAAGAAGCTTATCGATAATACCTACGACGTAGCTTTCCTCTGCTTGCATGGAAAGATGGGAGAAGACGGAACGGTTCAAGGCATGCTGGAGCTTCTGGGCATACCCTATACCTGTTCAGGTATTCAGGCGTCTGCGATTGCCATGGACAAGGCCAAATCGAAAATCCTCTACGAGAATGCGGGAATTCCCACTGCCCCATCGATGACAATAGAGCGGGGAAAGGAATATAACCGCGATGAAATAGTGAACAAGATAGGCGTTCCTTGCGTCGTGAAGCCTGCAACCGAAGGCAGTGCCTTGGGCGTGGAGATTGTTGAAGAGGTTGGCGAACTTGAACAGACAATAGAGCGCGTGCTGGAAATAGATTCGCTTATCGTCATAGAGAAATTCGTGAAGGGCGACGAGATTACCGTAGCGATACTCGGCAACGACGATGCATATGCGCTTCCCGTTATACAGATAGTTCCAAAAGGCGAATTCTATGATTTCGAATCGAAATATGCACCTGGCGGATCCGAGCACATTTGCCCTGCTCCGATGCCCGAAGAGATAACTTCCGTCGCGCAGGAATTTGCCATTCGCGCCCATCATGCGCTGGGATGCAGCGGTGTTTCGCGCTCCGATTTCATAATCGATGAAAACGGCAAACCGTGGATTTTGGAAACGAACACCATTCCCGGTATGACTGCTACGTCGCTTCTGCCAGATGCGGCACGAGCAGGGGGGATGACGTTTCCAGAGCTTTGCACGGCGCTTATCGAATACGCTCTGAATAAGGTAGTGTGAGATAACGAGCTGTCCCTTGTTTCATATTATTTGTCGAACGTAATCGACAAATAGCATATACTATTGTCGAACGTAATCGACTAATGGAGTTTCCAAGTGAATCACGATTTGCTCAAGAGGGTCATATACGACCAGCATGAGGTTATCGCGCGGGCAGAAGTGGTGTCCCGGAACTACTGGTTCGAGGCGGCCGCGAACTACGTCTTGACGGGCCTGAGGCGGGCGGGCAAATCCACCATGCTCTATGCGATGGTCCGCAACCTCGTTGCAAAAGGAGCCAGCTGGGACGAGATAACGTACGTGAACTTCGAAGACGAGCGCCTGGCGGAGTTCTCCATACAGGATTTCGACGACATAGTGGCGGTGCAAAGCGAGATGTGCGGAGGACACGGATACTTCTTCTTCGACGAGATCCAGAACGTCGACGGATGGGAGAAGTTCGCGCGGAGGCTCGCCGACGCCCGGGAAAACGTGCAGATTACGGGCAGTAACGCCAAGATGCTCAGCCGAGAGGTGGAAGGCGTGCTCGGGGGACGCTACCTGAGCAGGCGGATCGACACGTACGGCTTCGCAGAATACCTTGATGCCACCGGCGTCCCGCACGGCGAGCGCGACCTGCTCTCGACGCGGGCCGGCGCGGTCATCCGCAGCCGCTTCGACGAGTACTTGCGATACGGCGGCTTCCCCGAAAGCGTCTCCTACTCGGATAGGAGGGACTACGCTTCCAGCGTCTTCCAGAAAGTGCTCTTGGGGGACATCGTCGAGCGCAATAAGATCCGCAGCGTGCAAGCGCTCAAGCTGCTGGTCAAGAAAATCGCGGAGTCGGTCCGCAGCGACATCTCGTACAGCAGGCTGCACCATGCACTGGCATCGACGGGCGTGAAGGCGAGCAAAGACACGGTCATCGACTACGTCACGTACATCAAGGACGCGTACCTCGTCTTCACGCTCGACAACCTCTTCGCCAAGTTCGCCGACTGCGAGAGCACGCCCAAGTACTACTTCTCCGACAACGGCCTGCTGAACCTGTTTCTGTTCCAGAAGGACACCTCGCTTCTGGAAAATGCCGTCGCGACGCATCTGAGGCGGGCGCATCGAGAGGAGCTCTTCTTCCTAAAGTCTTCGAAGACGGGCGTGGACGTCGACTTCTTCACACCCGACGACGGCACCGCGATCCAGGTGGCCTATGCCCTGGACGAGCAATCGCGAGAGCGCGAGGTGGGCAACCTGGTGAAATTGGCCTCACATTTCGACGACGCGAAGCGCTTCGTCATAGTCACGCATGGCGACGAGGGAATTATCAAGGCGAACGGCGTGACCATCGAGGTTGTCCCGGCGCACAAGTTTCTCCTGCAGTAACGAGGCAGGGAGCTCCGACCTCTTTCCTGACTCATGTCAGAATAGACCGGCCAGGTGGAGGGCGAAGATGAGGGCGGCTATTACGAAGATTATGAATAGCCAGCTTACGGCGTAGCAACCTTTATTGCGGTTACGGCCTTGTTCTATCATCTTTTCGGAAAGAGAGCGATGGTCCTTCAGCACGGCCATGCCCGCTTTCTTGTCGGGCAAGGCAACCGTATCGCTTGGGACCCAGTTCTTCTCTGTGAAAATCTTTTCTATGGCTTGCCTGCCCAGGTCTATCGTCGGTCGTATGCCTTCACCCATCTTCTCGGCGCATCGGTCGATGAAAGGGTCGATATCGTCCTTGTAGGCCGGGTTGTAACAGAAAATCGCCATTTCACCCCAATACATTCCCGGGTCGGGCTCATCCGAATAGGCTACAAACGACAGGATGGCCCGCATCGATTGTCCGCGGGCGTTGGCCAACTGCAGTTTTCGGGATGCCTCTACGTCGAAATAGCCCGTTTCTGCATCGAACTTGTTCTTAGCCCATGCCGTAACCAGTCCCTCTTCTGTTTTGAAGAAGATTTCGAAGTCGTCGCCGACAAGGTAGTCAGGGCCTGTCAGCAACGAGCCATGGGGCTTGTCCACCGTGTTGAAGCGCGCGTAGAAGCCGGTATACGAATAATCGACACGTTCCATATGGCAATCCTTGTCGTCCTGAAGGCGTGGTTTCGTATTGTACACAACGGGCAGGGTGAATCGCATCGGCGACACGTGCGCACAAGTGCACCGTCAGATTATTGTTTTGAGACCGCTCGGCATCGCTGGCTTGGAAATGAAATCTCGTTCGTTGCTTTTCACGGTCGAGCCGTTAAAAGCAACGCAGGCTTGCAGTTGGGTTATGTGGAGTGGGGCTTGCAAATCCATTGAATAATTTGCTCGGGTAGAATGAAGTCATGGCGAGAACAGAAGATTACATACTGGATGGAACTCCGCGCGATGTTATTGAACGCTATGAATCGTTGAAGGGCCTTGCAGATACGTGCAGCTTCGGCAGCCTCGACGACGATGTGGTGGTGCTCGATACCGAGACCACGGGATTGTCGTTCAATCACGACGAGCTCATACAAATTGCCGCAGCGCGAATGAACGGGAAAGACATCGTCGACTGGTATGTCACGTTCGTCGATCCCGGAAAGTTTCTTACCGAAGACATCATTCACCTTACTGGCATAACAGACGAGCATCTTATCGGAGCTCCGAGTCCCGACGAAGCTCTTCAAGGGCTTGTCGATTTCGTGGGAAGTTCGCCTGTCGTGGCACATAACGTGTCGTTCGACAAGACCTTCGTTACCGCCCATCCTTCGGGCTATCCACTCTTGCAGAACATCTGGATAGATTCTCTCGATTTGTCCAGGATAGCCTTGCCGCGACTCAGGTCCCATCGGCTTATCGACCTGGTGAAGACCTTCGATGCTCCCGTTTCGACGCATAGGGCAGATGCCGATGTTTCGGCGACGTGCGTGATATATCGCATACTCCTTGCAGCCATCAGCCAAATGCCCCTTTCGCTTGTGGAGGAAATAGGCGCAATGGAAAGCCCGGACAACTGGTCAACGGGCTTGGTATTCAAGCAAATGGGCGAATTGATGAAGGGGAGTAGCGTATCCAATTTCAAGGGTGTTTCACGTGAAACACCCGCAGATGCACGAACAAATGTATCTGATACGGCCTCGCGCGGTATCTTCTCTCTTCGGGACCTGCGCAAGGGTCGCATACTCTCCCTTCCTGCCAGAACCGCGAGGAAGGACGCCGCTGCACTCGATTCCGTGCCGCTGTTCCCTTCCAGGGAAGAGGTGGACAGGGCTTTCAGCGAAGAAGGTGTTTTGGGGCTAATATATGGTGACTACGAGCCCCGCCAAGAGCAGCGCACGATGGCGCAAGCTATCCGCGATGCGTTCGAAGCGTCGGAAAACCTTGTGGTGGAAGCGGGGACAGGCGTTGGGAAGTCCATGGCCTACCTTGTTCCCTCGGCGCTGTTCGCGCAGAAGAATTCGGTTGCCGTTGGCGTTGCGACGAAGACGAATTCCCTTCTCGATCAGCTGGTATATCGCGAATTGCCCGCCTTGGCACATGCATTGGGGCAGGCTTATCCTTCGCAACCGCCTCTTACGTGGGCTCCGTTGAAGGGGATATCCCATTACCCCTGCCTGAGAAAAGTGGCCAGGATTGTCGAGAACGGCCCGGAAATGAAGGAAGTCCAAGGACGTTACGTTAGCCAAGCGCCCTCACTTGCCGCCCTGCTTTCCTATATAGAGCAAAGCGAATTCGACGATATGGATTCGCTGAAGATGGATTACCGAGCGCTTCCACGTTGGGCCATAACGACCAAGAGCAGCGAGTGCCTCAGGCGAAAATGTCCCTATTTCGGAAAGCTGTGCTTCGTGCATGGGGCGCGCCGGCGCGCGGAAACGGCAGATATCATCGTAACCAACCATACGCTGCTCTTCTGCGACCTGGAGGCAGAAGGGGGATTGCTTCCCACAGCTCGTCATTGGGTGGTTGACGAGGCCCATGCAACGGAAGACGAGGCTCGTCGCTCCTTCGCTTCCACCGTGGATTCGGAGGAAGTAGCTCGACTGGCCGAGCGCGTGGGAACCGCCTCTGCACGCAGGAACGTGTTCGACCGCGCCGAAAGGAGCCTGAGCAATTTCGAGGACGGGCAAGTAACCCTATTCCTGGGGCTTCTGGCAAAGGCCAAGGCGGCGGGAAGCGCCTTCGAAGCGGCTGCCTCGAACTACACCACGCACGTGAAGGATTTGCTGTACTTCGACCCGCTGAAGCGAAACCGCCGCGGGCAATCCTACGAGAACGTGGACATCTGGGTGAACGCAGAGGTGCGCCAGAGCGCCGTTTTCTGCGATATAGCCGCATTGGCAAAGGAAATGGCGGAGACATCCGACAAGCTCATTGCAGCAGCGGCGGACGTTGTGGGCTATCTGGAGGGCATAGACGAAGCAGCTGTTGCCCAGCGCGACATAGCATCCCTTGCAATGGAGCTGAAGGACCTGAGGAACGCAGCGGAACTGTTCTTCATGGCAAGTCCGGAGAACTACGCATACCAGGCAAGCCTGCATCGCAAGAAGGACCGCAAAGTCGATAGCATGAAGGCCCTCCCACTCGACGTGGGTGAGATAATGAACGACACGCTGTTCTCTTCCAGTCATTCGGTTGTGTTCGCATCCGCGACGCTTACCGTGGGGTCTACGTTCGAATCGTTCGAAAAGGCAATAGGTTTGAACCGGGGCGAGGAATCGCGTGCCCGCGAGCTGGCCCTGCCCTCGAGCTACGATTTCGACAACAACATGATCGTGTACGTGGTGAAGGACATGCCCGAGCCGAACGACCCGTCCTACCTCGCCGCGCTGAACGACCTTTTGGTAAAGGTTCATCGTGCGCAACGGGGTTCGATGCTTACCCTATTCACCAATCGCAGGGAGATGGAGCGCAGCTTCGATGAGGTGATGCCCCAGCTGAAGGCAGACGATTTGCGTGTGGTTTGCCAGAAATACGGCGTCTCGGTGAAGGGCCTGAGAGACGATTTCCTGGCCGACGAGCATCTTTCGCTGTTCGCCTTGAAATCGTTCTGGGAGGGCTTCGACGCTCCCGGTGCCACGTTGAAAGGCGTTATCATCCCCAAGCTCCCCTTCGGCAGACCCACCGATCCGCTGTATCTAGAACGAGCCGCGCGGGACGACCGGGCCTGGTGGCGCTATGTTCTTCCGCAGGCGGTAATCGAGACGAAGCAGGCGGCGGGCAGGCTCATCCGCAAGGCGGACGACCATGGCGTGCTCATATTGGCCGACAAGCGTCTTGTTACCAAGAGCTACGGGAAGATATTCCTCCGTTCGCTGCAAAGCAAGACCGTGCGTTTCTGCACGGTCGACGAAATAGCAACCACGTTGTCGATGCTCAGCGGCTGGTAGGAACGATACCATGGCGGGCCCCTTCGACCATTTGCACGTGAAGAGCCATACGGCGGGCTCGTCCAACGAGCTATCGTTCGACGTGTTGGACGCAGCCCGAACAGGGCTTGAAGGGAAGGCGGATCGCGCAGGTCTTATTTCCAGGGGCGCGGTTTCCGTTCAAGGCGGTTATCAGGCGGCAGCTGCATCGTCGCTTGCAGACAACGGCGAGGTGGCCAGGCGGAAACGGGTCCGTCGCACCCGTTTCCTCGTGGCGGCGGGAGCAATAGGCGCCTTGTGCTTGGTTCTTGCCGGCCTAGCTGTCAATTCGTGGATGGAATACCAGCAGCAGCGGAGCCTTTTCCGCGATGAAGCGGCATCGCTTGCGGCGGATGCCTCCACTCTTCTAAGCGATATCGGTTCGTTCGACGCGGTCATGTTCTCTCCTTTCGACGAACAATCGGCGAAAACGTATGCAGGCACGGGTAACGTTGCAAGCGACATGGGCGACCGGGTTGCGGGTTTGGAAGAGCGCTGCAGAGAACTGTCGGCGCGCGCGTTAGACGACAACGACACGATAGTCGTAAGCCAATTGCAAAACTGCCTGAACAATCTCGCGGCAGCCTTGTCGGCGGTGGCAGATGCAGCCCGTCTTTCATCCGAGGTGAACAGCGAGGTGAAACGGGCATCCAGCACATGGGACCGCATACTGGAAGCCGACCAGCAAGCCAGAGCGGCAACCGAGATGGCGAATTCCGCTTACACCGAGGAAAAGACCGTCGCCGCGCAAGAGGCAACGCAGGCGGTGCTCGTCGAAGTTCGCCAGCTGGAAAGCGAGCTGAACCAGTTGCATTCCCGCTACGAGTCCATCGACCTGCAAGGCCAGCTGTCGTATCTTGCCAGCAGGGAGGAGGCCCTGGAACATGGCATAGCAACGGCAGAGGCCCTGCTGGCAGGCGACAGGGCCACTGCGAAAACGGAAAACGAGCGCTATAACCGGGCGGACGAACAGGCTGTGCAGCGGGCGGCGAAACTGCCCCTTTCCCTGGACGACACCATCCGCAACGGCTTCGTCCAGCAAATGCAGACATACCTGGACCGCTACCAATCCATGAAAACCGAAGCTGCAATAGCCCTGGAATCGGCGTCCGCGTCTCTGGGTTAACGAACGTGTGTGTCAGGGGGACGTTTCTCTCGACACATTATCCTGATACGCTGGAGCACCTGCTCTTCTCTATATGTCGAGAGAAACGTCCCCCTGACACACAAGAGAATAGCGGTTAAGTCGTGATGAATGCGTATTTCACGTAATAATCCCGCCAATGGCGTATACTCGAAATACGTATGTTCTGAACTAGCAATTGAATCGAGGCACGCAACATGGCATCGCTATTGGACCATATAGAATACTTGTCACAAGAGATCGGCGCCCATCCTGCCGGCACCGAAGAAGAACAGCAGGCTGCGCTGTACATAGCGGACCAATTCCAGAAAGAGTCTTCGTTCCCGGCGGCTATCGAGGAATTCACGAGCACGTCGAACCTCGAAGGAGCTCGCGCCATCCTTGCAATCGTAACCCTGGTCGTTTCCGTGCTGGCCATGTTCTTCGGAGTTCTTACCATCCCCGCCCTGGTGCTCGCCGCCATCGCGGCCGCCATATATGCGCTGGAAGCGTTCGACAAGCCCATAGTCTCGAAGCTGCTCGCGCGTGGAGCCAGCCAGAACGTCATCGCCAAGTACCAGCCATTCCACGACGACGAGGGCAAGGGAAGGCGCGGCCGGTCGCACAAGGTGGTATTCGTGGCGCACTACGACACGGGCAAGGTGGTGTCTCCCCTTGTGAGCAGGATAGAGGGAAGCGGGCTTCCCATCGGCCTTATCGTGGTCGGTGCGATGATAGCGGCAGCGTTCCTCCTGTTCGTCAGGCTGTTCGCGGGAGGCGGGGGCGCTGCGACGGTAATCCTGAACGTCATAACCGTTATCTGCCTGCTCGTCGTGCTGCTTCCCATCGTGAAGGCGGTACTCATGCACATCGCCCCGTATAACGAAGGCGCAAACAACAACGCCTCGGGCGTCGCGGCCTTAATCGAGGTGGCGCGCCGGATAAGCAGCGGAAGCCTGAGCGAAGAGGACCTTGCCGAGCAAGGTGACGATGTGGTCATTCACGGCGAAGCCGCAGCCCGCGAACGGGGCCTCGTTCCCGAGGGTGCCCAGATCCGCTACGAGGCGGAGCAGATAGCCCCGCCCGACGAGATTGGCGAGTACGACGAAGGCGAGCGGCTCCTGTCGGCAAAGGCGGCCATCGCCGCGCTTACAGGACAGCCCGTGGAACGCAAGATATACGGGTCGGTAGCGGGGAATCTGGTGAATTCCCGTGCAAGCTCCGATGCAGCGGAGCCGATCCCCGCCGTTCCAGCCGAATACGAGCAGGTTTCGGCAGGGCAGGCGTATGAGGAAGACCGCCGCTACGAGCAGCCGGCGAATCCGCCGCAGGCGGCATCGTACTGGCCCGATGTCGAGCCGCTCTCGTCCGACGAGGTCTATACGACTCCAATAGAGGTGAACAACCCCTATCGCCAAGCTTCCGAAATCGCGCAGGCTGATGCATCCGGTTTCAAGAACGCGCCGAGCTGGTTCGTGGCGGCGCAGCGCAATGCAAAGAAACCCGCAGGCGATGCGGGCCCGATTCAGCGTTCGCGCTATACCGAAGCCATAGAATCCGCCGAACGCGGTGTGGCTCAACGCGAACAAGAGCGTCTGGCGGAAGAGCGCATGCGCGCCGAAGAGGAGCGCCGCGCGCGCGAAGAGGCCGCGCGCGCTGCAATCGAAGCGGCCCAGATGGAGATATCGGCGGTTTCTGCCTCCGAATCGCAAGAGCATCCCGTCTTCCAGGAACCCACCGAGCGCCCGGCGAAGAAGGCGCCCGAAGCCGATGTTCCTGTGCAGGAAGAACCGCAACCCGCGCTTGCAGAAAGCGACGAGCGCGACTTGCCGGAAGGGACGCCGGCAGAAGTGCAACGGGAAGAGCCGGCAGAGCAAGCCGAAGAAGATCCCAGCAAGACCATGGCCCATGCGCCCATCGACATCGAAGAGATCAAACGCGAGCTCGAACAGGAAGATGGGGATGAGGAAAGCGAGCTGCTTTCCGCGCCCCCGGCGGAGTTCTCCATGCCCTCGCGCCGCTTCGAGCTTCCTTCCATAGAAAACGCGCAGCAAAGCGACAAGGTGGCGGAAAACCAGAACCCCTCGAGGTCGGGCTTGCTTCGCCGCCTGCGCACCGACATACCTTCCCTGTCGGGCATCATCCGCTTGCAGGAAGAAGGAGAGGACGTAAGCCAAAAGTCCGATTCTACGCCCCCTGCTTCCCGCCGCAGCCTTCGCTCGGGGCAGATTCCGGCCATTGCGGGGGAGTCTTCCCCGGTTGCTTTCCCGCAAGATGCGCCGAATGCCGTCGCAGCGCCTGCGGATGCCGCGGAAGGTGCGGCGGTCGATTACGATATGAGCCCGAACCTCGAAGACATCGAATTCGCGGAAGCGC
>DMNP01000319.1:0-24298 GCA_003452695.1 Eggerthellaceae bacterium | reverse complement strand
GAATTCGCGGAAGCGCCGTCCGAACAGGCTGCACCCGCCCCGCGCGAGCGCACGGCCCCGACGCCTCGCAGGCGTCCGAGCGCTTCGGGCCGTGCTGCGGCTGCCCGGCAAACTGCGGTGGCAGGCGACTCTGCAGACGTGGACATGCCCGAATCGCGCGCGCAGGGATTGCTCGGCCGCTTCCGCCGCAAGGGCAAGGAGCAGCTCGAGGAAACCCCCCAGGAATGGCTGAACGTAGACGAAGATTTCAGCGCGCGCGAAGTGGGCCGCAAGCGCGGTGGATGGGAAAGCTTCCGGGATGAACAGTACGACGACCAATACGACGATGCGCCCGAACAGGAAGAGGGCCACGCCGGTTCGCGCTGGAACGGCGGCGCCTTCTCGCGCTTGAAGCTGGGCCACGTAAGCACCTTGTCCACCAACGAGGAGCCGCAAGACGAGCTACCCGTCGAAGAGCCCGCGCCCGAACCCGTGGAAGAAGATGCGATTGCAGAGGAAATCGAGCAGATCTACCATTTCCGCAACCCGCTGTTCAATACCGAGGTCTGGTTCGTCGCAATAGGTTCGGATACCGAGCTGCACGATGGAGCGCGGGCGTTCGTCGAAGCGCATCGCGACGAGTTGCGGGGATGCATGATCATAGAGGTGGAATCGCTTGGTCTCGGCGAGCTTGCAACGGCTTCCGAAGAAGGGCGCTACCGCAAGTTGAAGGCGTCTTCGCGCGTGAAGCGCTATATGCGTCAGGCCACGGCGGCAACGGGCATAGCCCCCGGCACCGTAAGCCTTGCAGGTTACGATAGCATCACGACGGTAGTTCAGAAATCCGGTTTGCAGGCCATGCACTTGCTGGGCGTGGAAGATGGCAGGCCGGCCTTGAAGGGCAGTGCCGACGACGTCGTCGAAAACATAGACGAGATGCTGCTCGACGAGAACGTGAACTTCTTGCTCGAACTGGCGAAGCGCGGCTAGCCGTCGGCGATGGTGCAAGTATAATCGCACTGGTTCGACCAGAACTGTAGGAGGCCCGGGCAACCGGGCCTCCACGTTAGCGGAGGCAGGAGGAAAGAACATGGCAGACCTTGCAGCGGTAATGGCGAAGCGCGGGTTCAAGCCGCTTACCGACGAAGACCTTCTCGGCCAAGGCATCGAAGTGGTGAAATGCCGTGCATGCAGCGGCTATGGGAACTGCGGCTACAAGACGTTTCGCCTGTACGAGAACAAGCCGTATTCCGTATGCAACCTGCGCATGGAAAAACTGAAGAACGGCGATTAGACGGGCCCGTGCGTTTGGCATGCGGCGGGAGGCCGCGCCCCGAGACGCCCCGCCGAGCTCTCGCGGGCAATGAGGAGCGCAGGCGCAGCGGGAGCGAGGACTGTTTGAGGCCGCGCAGCGGCCGAGTTCCGCAGCTGCTGCGCCGGAGCGACGAATGCTCTTGCCCGCGCGTGCTCGGCGGGGCGTCTCGGGGCGCGGCCTCCCGCCGCATGCCAAACGCACCGCTCGCGGGGATACGGCCCCTTCATTAAAGGGTTGTTAACAAAGCGCTGCTACAGTTTGGTTTGAACGTGTTGTAATGGCAGGCGAACGCGCCTGGAGAGCAAAGGGGAAACATATGGCATGGAGCAAGGGCATACCCGCAAACCCGGTCGTGGCGGTTGCGGGGGCCACTGGCGCAGTGGGGCAGGAATTCATGAACGTCCTTCACGACCTGGATTTTCCGGCGAGCGAGGTGCGGGCGTTGGCCAGCGCGCGCTCTGCGGGCAAGGCAATTCCCTTCGGAGGCTGCGGTAGCGTGCAGCCCGGCGACCTCGTGGTTCAGGAGATGATCCCTGCGGCTTTCGAGGGCGTGGACATTGCGTTGTTCTCGGCGGGAGCAGGCGTTTCCCGCGAAATGCGCCAGGCGGTGGTGGATGCAGGCGCCGTCATGGTGGACAATTCCAGCGCGTTTCGGATGGAAGACGACGTGCCGCTCGTCGTTCCCGAAGTGAATCCCGAAGATGTGAGCTGGCACAACGGGGTTATCGCAAACCCCAACTGCACGACCATCATCATGTCGCTGCCTCTGAAGGCGCTGCACGACGTATCGCCGATAAAGCGCGTGGTCGTGTCGTCGTATCAGGCGGCTTCGGGTGCAGGCGCCCCCGCGATGGCCGAGCTCTACGACCAGACGGCAGAATACCTGGAAGGCAAGCGCGGCGACGAGCTGACCGTTTCCGCCTTCGCTCACCAGATCGCCTTCAACTGCATTCCCCATATCGACGTCTTCCTGGAAGACGGTTCGACCAAGGAGGAATGGAAGATGGTGGTGGAAACCAAGAAGATTTTCCATGCCGATATCGCAGTGGCACCTACCTGCGTGCGCGTGCCGTCGCTTCGCTGCCATGCCGAGTCGGTGAACGTGGAATTCGAAAGTCCCATTGCGCTTGATGATGCGCGGGCAGCCCTTGCCGCTGCGGCGGGGGTGACCGTAATGGACGACCCGGCCAACAACGTCTACCCGATGCCCGGCCTGCTCGCCGGCACGGACGACGTGTACGTGGGCAGGCTGCGGACCGACCCGACCATTCCCAATGGCCTGCAGTTCTGGTGCGTGGGTGACCAGATCCGCAAGGGCGCGGCCCTGAACGCCGTGCAGATAGCGCAACTCCTGCTGCCGTAATTGAAGAAGCTACGCCTGGACACGCTGCTCGTGGAACGCGGGGCCTTTGCCGACGAGGCGCAGGCCCTGCGCGCCGTCTTGGCCCACGAGGTGATGGTCGACGGCGCCTATGCCACCAGCGCGGCACAGCGGGTGCGCCCCGATGCGCAGATAAGCGTGAAGTCGCGAGCCACATACGTGTCGCGTGGCGGCTTCAAGCTGAAAGGCGCCCTCGACGCCTTCGAAGTGGACGTTGCGGGCCTTCGCTGCATGGACATCGGCTGCTCAACCGGCGGCTTCACCGATTGCCTGCTGCAAGCGGGGGCAGCCGAAGTGGCCGCGGTGGACGTCGGCTACGGCGATTTGGCGTGGAAGCTGAGGCAAGACGCCCGCGTGAAGGTGTTCGAGCGCACCAACATACGCCATGCCGACCCCGAAGCCCTCGGCGCCCCGTTCGACATGCTCGTCGCCGACCTCAGCTTCATCGGTCTCGCAGGGCTCGTGCCGGTCTTCGCCCGGTTCTGCCGTCCGGGCTCCGTGTTCGTCGGCCTGGTGAAGCCGCAGTTCGAATCGCGGCAGGGGGAAACCGACTCGCGCGGGCTCGTGCAGGACGAAAGCGTGCGCGCACGCACGCTTCGGGAGGTAATCGATTCGCTCGAATCGGGCGGATTCCGCTGCCTGGGCTCGATGGAGTCCCCCATACGGGGAAAGCAGTCGGGCAACGTGGAATACCTCGTGCACGCCGTGTACGGCCACGAGTGAGCAGCGGCGTGGGCAAGCGCAGCGGTGCCGGGCTCTTTCCGCCCGCCCGGCAGCCGGAACGAGCCTCTGAAGACGCGCCAACATAGCGAATGGGTGACGGGTGGCGGATGACGCCCGTATTCCCGCATCGGTTTCGTACAATACGAGTTTCAAGAACAAACGGGAAGAAATGCGGCGAGGAGTATCGCAGTATGAAGTACAAAGGCAGGGACTATGTCGAGATACCGTCGGGCAACGAGGTGGCAGTATCGCGCAAGACGGATCTGAGGGCCGGTATCGACGTGGGTTCGACCACGGTGAAGCTGGCCATACTCGACCGCAACGACAACGTTGTCTGGTCCATCTACCAGCGGCACCATTCGGATGTGCGCGCGACCATCGCCCAGGTGCTCGAAGCGGCCGCGCCCGAATACGGCGACCGGGAAATGACCATTGCCATCACGGGGTCGGGCGGCCTGCTGTTGGCGAAATGGCTTGGAGTGGAATTCGTGCAGGAGGTAATCGCGAGCAAGACCGCCGTGGAAACCTTCATACCCAAGACCGACGTGGCCATAGAGCTTGGCGGAGAAGATGCGAAGATCATCTATTTCGGGCGTTCGATAGAGCAACGCATGAACGGCACGTGCGCGGGTGGAACGGGGGCCTTCATCGACCAGATGGCGGCTTTGCTGAACACCGATGCAGGTGGCCTGAACCAGCTGGCGGCCAACCACGAGACCATCTATCCCATAGCCAGCCGTTGCGGGGTGTTCGCGAAAACCGACGTGCAACCGCTGCTGAACGAGGGCGCGCGCAAAGAGGACATCGCCGCGAGCATCTTCCAATCGGTTGTTACGCAGACCATCAGCGGATTGGCGTGCGGCCGCCCGATACGCGGCCATATCGCGTTCCTCGGCGGCCCGCTGCAGTACCTGCCGGAGCTGCGCAAGCGCTTCTATGAAACCCTCGACCTGGACGAAGAGCACATCATCGTTCCGGAAAACGCCCACCTGTTCGTGGCAAGCGGCTGTGCAGTGGCGGGCGGCGAAGTGGAGGGCATACGCCCCGAGCGCCTGAACGACGTGATAGCCCGACTGCATAGCCTGGGAGATTTGCAGGGCTCCGAGGTCGTGCGATTGGCGCCGTTGTTTGCCAGCGAGGAAGAGCATGCCCGGTTCGTCGAGCGCCATGCGGCCGAGCGCGTTGCGCGCGGCGACCTCGCAACCTATCGCGGCGAGGCCTATTTGGGAATTGACGCCGGGTCGACCACGTTCAAGGCGGTCCTCATCGGCCGCGACGGCGACATCCTGTGGTCCCACTACGTGTCCAACAAGGGCGATGTGCTCGGATGCGCGCGCACGGCGCTCGCCGCGCTCTACGACGACCTGCCCGCAGATGCCGATGGCCGTCCGCTCGTGACCATTGCCCATTCGACGGTAACGGGATACGGCGAAGGCCTTCTGCTGCAGGCGTTGCAGGTGGATTCGGGCGAGATAGAAACGGTGGCGCACCTGCGCGGTGCGCGGGAAATGCTTCCCAATGTGGAGTTCATCCTCGACATCGGCGGCCAGGACATGAAGTGCCTGCGCGTGAAGGACGGGGTTATCGACCACATCATGCTGAACGAGGCCTGCAGTTCCGGGTGTGGAAGCTTCATCGAAAGCTTTGCGAGCGGCCTGGGGCTGGACGTCTCCGAGTTCGCTAAGACGGCCATAGAAGCGCAACAACCCGTCGACCTGGGAAGCCGCTGCACCGTCTTCATGAACAGCCGCGTGAAGCAAGCCCAGAAAGAGGGTGCGACCGTCGGCGACATCGCCGCCGGCCTTGCGATTTCGGTCATTAAGAACGCGCTGTTCAAAGTTATAAAGATTCGCGATCCGCACGATGTGGGCGAACACGTTATCGTGCAGGGCGGCACCTTCCTGAACGATGCCGTGCTGCGCGCTTTCGAGCAGCTTGCCGGGGTGGATGCGGTCCGCCCCGACATCGCGGGCAACATGGGCGCATACGGCGCTGCCCTCCTCGCCCGCGACCGGGCGCATGCCGGCCAAGGCGGCGAGGTGCACTCGACGCTGCTCACGCGCGAGCAGCTGGACGCCTTGCAGCCGACGCACCGCACCGTGCGCTGCAAGGGGTGCTCGAACGCCTGCCTGCTCACCATCAACGATTTCGGCAAGGACGCCCAGGGAAAGCATCGCCGATTCATCACCGGCAACCGATGCGAGAAAGGCGCCGGCCTTGCCGGTGGCACGACGAGCGATGCAAACGTGCCGAACCTGTTCGACTACAAGGCGCATCGCCTCTTCGACTACGAGCCCCTTGCGCGCGACGCCGCGCCCCGCGGAACGGTTGGAATCCCCCGCGTCCTGAACATGTACGAGAACTATCCGTTCTGGTTCACCTTCTTCACGAAGCTCGGGTTCAGCGTGATCTTGTCAGACCCCTCCACGAAGAAGACCTACGAGGCGGGCATCGAGTCCATGCCGTCGGAATCGGTGTGCTACCCGGCGAAGCTCAGCCATGGCCACGTGATGAACCTGCTGGGCAAGCGCCCCGATTTCATCTGGATGCCCTGCGCCAAATGGGAGCGGCAAGAAGACGAGGGTGCCGGGAACCACTACAACTGCCCGATCGTCGCAAGCTATTCGGAAGCGCTGCGCCTGAACGTGGACGATCTGCGCGAGCCGGACGCGCCGCCCTTCCTGAACCCGTGGCTGCCCTACGACCAGAAGGACCATCTGAAGAAGCGCCTGTACTACGAGCTGTCGGATCATTTCAAGCAAATCGTTGGCAAGCATGCCCCCGTGCCGAGCAAATCGGAGATAGCCGAAGCGGTGGAGCTTGCCTGGGCCGAGGATGCGAAGTTCAAGGAAGACATGCGCGCCAAGGGCGAGGAAACGCTGGCCTGGATGGAGGAGACGGGAACGCACGGCATCGTGCTGGCAGGACGCCCCTACCACAACGACCCCGAGATTAACCACGCCATTCCCGAGCTGCTGACAAGCTATGGCCTGGCCGTGCTCACCGAGGATTCCATCGCCCATCTGGGAACGCTCGAGCGTCCCATACGCGTGGTGGACCAGTGGATGTACCATACGCGCCTGTATGCCGCAGCAAAGGTGGCAACGCAGCGCCGCGATCTGGACCTGATTCAGCTGAACTCCTTCGGGTGCGGCCTGGACGCCCTGACCACCGACCAGGTTCAGGAAATTCTGGAGGCGGCCGGCAAGGTGTACACGGTGCTGAAAATCGACGAGGTGTCGAACCTCGGCGCCGCGCGCATCCGCGTAAGGTCGTTGCTCGCCGCCCTGCGCGACCAGCAGGAAGAACAGGCGCAAGCCGACCGTGCGGCGCTGATAGAGAAATCGTGCCCTGCCGTGGCCGCCGCCGAGATGACCCTTGCAAGCATGGATGCCGCCATCAGGGATTTCGAGGGCGCGCGCGAAAACCGCACGGGCGAGACGCTGGCCAACGCGGCGTCGGTCGTGGCGGACAGGATGTCTCATTCGACGCGCAGCAAGCAAGAGTCCGACCTGGTGATGGGGGACGAGCCCGTTTCCATCGAACAGAAACTGTCCACGGAGTTCCCCCGCGTCGAGTTCACCAAAGAGATGAAGGAATCGGGCTATACCATCTTGGCGCCGCAGATGGCCCCTTATCATTTCGAGCTGCTCGTGCCCATCTTCCACGCCTACGGCTACAATCTGGACCTGTTGCCTTCGGTGGACCACGGCGCGGTCGATGCCGGCCTGAAGTACGTGAACAACGACATCTGCTATCCATCCATTCTGGTAACCGGCCAGATCATGGAAGCGGTCACGAGCGGACGTTACGACACCGACCGCCTGGCCGTGCTCATAACCCAGACGGGCGGCGGCTGCCGGGCGACCAACTACATCGCGCTTATACGCAAGGCGCTGAAGGCCGCGGGGCTTGGCCATGTGCCGGTCATATCGCTTGCGCTGCAGGGGCATCTGGACGAGCACAATTCCGGCTGGGACCTTACCGTGCCCATGTTGAAGCAGGCCGTGTACGCGCTGAGCTACGGCGACCTGCTGATGATGGCGCTGTACCGCACGCGCCCCTACGAAGCCGAGCCCGGCGCTGCGCAGCGCCTGTTCGACCATTGGATGGACGTGTGCAAGAAGCAGGTGGGCGCTGGCACGAACCGCCGCGAGTTCGGCAAGACCTGCCGCGCTATCGTGGACGACTTCGACACCTTGCCGCTCGTCGGCGAGGGCAGCAAGCCGCGCGTCGGCGTGGTGGGCGAAATCTTGGTGAAGTTCCATCCCACCGCAAACAACCAGGTGGTCGATGTTATCGAACGCGAAGGTTGCGAGGCCGTCGTCCCGGGGCTCGTGGAATTCTTCCTGTTCGGCATCGTCGGCCGCATTTTCCAAAAGGACCCGCTCGGCCGTTCCACGAAGGGGGCGATCGGCGCGCGCGCCGCACTGCAGCTGCTGGCCACGATGCGCAAGCCCATGGTGGACGCTCTGAAGAAATCGGTGCGCTTCGAGGCTCCGACCGACATCTTCACGCTGGGTGAATATGCAGAGGAGATCCTTTCCACCTGCAATTCCATGGGCGAGGGATGGCTGCTCACCGCCGAGATGGTAGAACTCATCCGCACGGGCACGCCCAACGTGGTATGCGCGCAGCCCTTTGCCTGCCTGCCCAACCACGTGGTCGGCAAGGCGGTCATAAAGGAGCTGCGCCGCCGCTATCCCGAAAGCAACATCGTTGCGGTGGACTACGACCCCGGCGCGAGCGAGGTGAACCAGCTGAATCGAATCAAGCTGATGATCAGCGTGGCGAAGGCCAACATGGAAGGCTAGCGGCCGGTCCGACCGCGAAAAGCAGCCCGATTGAGTATTCACGTCCGTGCGGCGGCGGAAACAGCTGCGCTCGGCATGATGCGGGGAACGGATAAGAGGAGCGGAATTGCCTGAACAGGGAAAGCTGGTCGTGTGCCCCACGCCCATCGGCAACCTCGGCGACATGCCCGCGCGCGCGATAGACGCCCTGCGCGGGGCAGATGTCGTATGCGCGGAGGACACGCGGGTGACCGGGCGGCTGCTCGCCGCGCTTGGCATCGAGGGCGTGCGCATGGAGCGTTTGGACGAGAACGTGCTCGCGGCGCGTGCGTCCGACATCGTGGCCCGCGTCCTTGCAGGCCAGGTCGTGGCCTACTGCACCGATGCGGGCATGCCCGGCGTGTCCGACCCCGGCCTGCGCCTGGTGCGCGCCGCCCGCGATGCCGGCGCCCCAGTCGAAGTGCTTCCCGGCCCCACGGCGGTTGCCACGGCTTTTGTGGCGAGCGGCTGCGTGCAGCCGGCGTTCTACTTCGGCGGTTTCTTCCCCCGCAAGGAGGCGGCCCGAGCGCAGCTGCTCGCTCAGTTGAAGCTGCTTCAGGCCGCGCTCGTCTTCTACGAAAGCCCGCATCGCCTGACGAGCGCGCTGCGTTCCATCGCGTCTGCGCTTCCCTTGCGCGAGCTTGCCGTGTGCCGCGAGCTGACCAAAGTTCACGAAGAGGTGGTGCGCGGCCCCGCCGCAGACGTGCTGGCCGTCTTCGAGCAGCGTCCAACGGTGAAGGGCGAGATCGTCATCGTGATAGACGGCCCCAACGAGGCCGAGTGCCAGGCAGACGGCGAAGCGGCGCGGGGCGATGCGGCCGCGCGCGCCATCGAGCTGCTAGAGGGGGGTCTGCGCCCGAAGGAGGTCGCAAAGAAGCTGGCCGTCGAGTTCGGCATCGCGCGCAACGAGGCCTACGAGCTGGCGATGACCGCAAAGCAGCGCGAAGGGGGGCTTGATGCCCAAGGTGTATAGCTCGCACCTCGTGTTCGTCGACGACCTGGAAGTATGGGTGGTCGAAAAGGGAATCCGGCGCATGAACATGCGAGTGACCGGTGCCGATGCGCACGTCGAGGTGTCCGTCCCGCGCGGCACGCCCCTGCGCGACGTCGAGCGTTTCGTGCGCAGTCGCCGCGCCTGGATAGAAGAAGGCGTTCGGCGAACGCTGAGCTCGCCCATGGCCCAGGCCGAGGCCGCATCGCCGGCGGAGGTCAGCGCCTGGCGGGAGGTCGTGCAGGCTTGCGTGCCGGCGCTCGTGGCGGCATGGGAGCCCATCTTGGGCGTGAAGGCCGGCACGTTGGCCTACCGCAACATGAAGAGCCGCTGGGGCAGCTGCCAACCGCAGACTGGGCGCATCTGCATTAACGTCCGCTTGGCGCTGTATCCCCCCGAATGCCTGGAATACGTGGTGGTCCACGAGCTCTGCCACCTGCTCGTTCCCGGTCACGGCAGCGATTTCCACGAGCTGATGACCCGCGTCATGCCCGACTGGAGACAACGCCGCGCAAAGCTGCGCTAGGAAAGCACCGATTTATGTTGCGCGGCCCCAGGCCGGGCTTTCCCCGTTCTGCCGCCGCGCGCGGGCGATGGGGCATATGAGCACCCAGCATGCCCCTGTGCCGGGTTTGGCAATCGAGGGATAGTGCCTTCTCGGTTGCCGCCCGCCGCCCGGGCAGCAACTCTTCTAGTTGGAGCAGTCGCACGCCCCTCTTGCTCGACCGCCCGTCGGCTGCATAGAGTGATGGTAACCCTCCGAAGCGGGTTTTTCAAAAGCGTCGCGGACTTGGGCATTCTCTTGCATTTCAAGTTGCAAATCTGCGAAAATTATTTCTTAATAGGCATATTGCGTCTTTGATGTGTTTGCGTTGCTGTTTCGAACGGAGATCAACTATGAAGCTCATGAAGAAGACCGCAAACGTACTGCTTGCTTTCGTCCTGGCATTCGGCTTATGCCCTATCGCTCCATTCAGCGCGATGGCTGAAACGGGAAACGCTGCTCCCAGTGATTTTTCCTTGAGGGCGAGCGGCCTCCTTTCGAATTCTGAAAATGGATTTGGCGGGCTTTCCGCCCAAGCCGAAGGCGATCTCGAGGCCGGCACCTGGGGCGATCTGCAAACCGCCATCAACAACGTGGAAGATGGGAAGACGATTTACTTGGTCGCCGACATAACTGCCGGTCCCGACAACAAAACGCTGGTGGTCAAGCGCGAGGGCGTCAGCTTCGCCATCGACCTGGCCGGCCACACCATCAACCGCAACCTCACGTCGCAGGACGACAACAAAGGCCACGTCTTCGACGTGAACGAGGGCACGCTCACGATCAGGGACTCCAGCACCGGGCAGACTGGCAAAATCACCGGCGGCTACGATAAGAACGGCGGCGGCATCGTCATCGGCGGAGAGGGCCATCTCATCGTGGAGTCCGGCGCCATCACCGGCAACCAGGCGTACAACGGCGGCGGCATCTTCGTCTACGGCGAGCTGACTATGACCGGCGGCTCTGTCTCTGGCAACATCGGTGGCGACTGCGGCGGCATCTACAACCACGGCGGCACCATCAAGCTGAGCGACGTAACCATATCGGGCAACAGCACGCGCGGCGCCGGCGGCGCGGGCGTCAACAACAAGGGCACTGCGACGCTCACGAACTGCACCATCAGCAATAACGTTTCGGACGCCGAGGGCGGCGGCGTTTACAACGGCGAAGACGGCAACATTACGCTCAATAGCTGCACTATCACAGGCAACAAGTCCGAAAGCGGTGGCGGCATATGCACCTACGGCAGCGCCACACTTGTCAACACGAACATTTCAGACAACGAGACGAATACGGACGGCGGCGCGATTCGCTCCTACGGTAAGGTCACATTGCAAAGTTGCATCTTCGAGAGGAACAAGGCGGCGAAATCTGGCGGCGCGATTCGCGTGAACGACGGCACGGTCAGCGCAGAGGTACTCACGTTGCATGAGAACAGGGCCGAAGCCCACGGCGGCGGCATCTACATCAACAACGACGCCACGCTGAACCTCACCGACGTTTCAATCACGGAGAACACGGGCATGAACGGCGGCGGCGGCATCTGGGTGGCTGGTGGAACCAAGGCCGTCAACATCGCCGGCAAGGTCGTCGTTGCAGACAACAAGGCCAATGATGTATGCCTGGTCGACGGCAAGAAGCTTACCGTGTCCGACCCGCTCACGGACGGCGCGAACGTGAACGTGGTCTTGCAGGATTCCACCGGCACGTTCACCAAGGGTTTTCACGAAAAGAATCCGGGAGAGGATCCCGAAAAGTACTTCGAAGCCCAACCTGGCTTCTCCGTTCTAGCGAACAACGATGGCGAGGCCATGGTCGTCGCGTCCGACTGGGTGCACCTGCAAAAGCAGATCGACGCTGCGGATAACGGCTCCACCATCACGTTGGACAAGGACTGGAAAGCAGCCCCTGAGAATTCGGCGCTGAAGATTCGCGGCGGGAAAACCATCACCATCGACCTTAACGGCCACAAGCTCGACCGCAACCTCGGCAAAGCCAAAGAGGCTGTCGACGGTGGCTCGGTCATCGAGGTGAACGGTGCGCTCACCGTGAAGGACAGCGCCGGCAGCGGCCAGATCACGGGCGGGTATTCCTATGCCGGCGGCGGCATCCACGTCCTGCCAGGCGCCACCTGCGCCATAGAGGGCGGTTTCATTACCGAGAACCGGGCAACGAACGGCGGCGGCATCTACAGCGATGGCGCGTTGACCATAACGGGCGGCTTCATCGAGAGGAACAGCGCCGACTCCGACGGCGGCGGCATCTATACGCTTGGCGTGGCCACTGTCGCCGGCGCCTTCGTAATGGCCAACACGGCAAGCAATGGCGCCGGAATCTACGCCGGCTCCGGCACAACCGAGGTGAGTGGCGACACGCGGATAACCAGCAACACGGCAAAAGACGACGGCGGCGGAATCTTCCTCAATGCGGGTAAGCTCAACCTGTTCGACTGCAATATAGCCCTTAACAGGGCAGACGAGGAAGGCGGAGGCATTCACCATTGCGGCAGCGCCACGCTCAACGTGAAGGGCGCCCCGGTCGTGGTGTCCAACACCGCCCCCTCGGGAGGGAACATCCTGCTGGGCGAGAACGAAGGCAACGCCATCACGATCGTCGACAAGCTTGCGGATACGGCCAAGCTGGACGTCGCTACCAAGAACACCCTTAGTTACGCGATAACGTACGGGCTGGAAGGCAAGTCGGCCACGCCCAAGGGCACAATCGACAACTTCAGCTACAACGCAGGCGGAACCGATCAGCTGGTGATTAAGGAAGATGGAGAGCTCTACCATAAGCGCACGCCAGCAGACATCGAGGTGAACAACTGGAAAGCTTTGCAGGCGGCGCTTGACGACGAGGAATACAAAACGATCGCGCTTTCCGGCGACATCGTCGCAGAAGACGAAGACAAAACACTTTGGGTAACAAGAAGCGTCACCATCGACTTGAACGGCAAGAAAATCAATCGCAACCTCAGGGATTGCGACCAAGATAATGGCAGTGTGCTCGAGCTTGACAACGGTGATGAGGACAGTGTCGAAATAACCATCAAGGATAGCCTTGGTGCCGGGGCCATTACTGGCGGGTTCACCGGAGATGGTGGTGGAATTTACATCCACCCGGGGGCTACGCTCTACCTCGAAGGTGGGTCGATTGAAAACAATATCGCAACGAACTGCGGTGCTGGCATCTACAACGGCGGCAAGCTTGTGATGAGGGGCGGCCAGCTTGCGTACAACGAAGCATCAGCTTGTGGTGGCGGCATTTACAGCGCCAACAAACTTGAAGCCACGGGCGGCATAATCAGATACAACAAGTCCTATATCTCTGGTGGCGGAATCTATAGCGAAAACGCCCATAGTGGCGCCCGGATGTTGCTCAGCGGCCTTACCATTTTGAAGAACACGGCCAGGGTCGGCGGCGGCGGCATATACGTCGACGGTATCCCGAATGGGTCGATTACGGACAGCATAATCGACGACAACGCCACAGAGGGCTATGGCGGCGGCGTGGTCTGCCACAGCAGTGGGGAGATCCTCACAATCAGCAATACGGTTATCGGCAGCAATACCGCCAAAGGAAACGCATCGGAATTCGAAGACCAGGGTGTCGGGGGCGGCGGCATCTTCATTATTAGCGGCAGTGTAGACATGACCGGTGGCGCCTTGACGAACAACGAGGCAAAGCAAGGTGGTGCCGTCACCCTTACGCGGAGAACCCAATTCCAGGCCGATGGCGTGCGCATTCAGGACAACAAGGCAACCGACGGGAGCGGCGGCGCCATTTTGAACGTCGAGTCCACCCTAAGCGTAAGCAACAGCGAGATACGCGGCAACGAGGCTAAGGTCGATGGTGGTGCCGTATACAGCTTTAATGGGCTAGACACCAGGACAAAGCTTGAGTCTTGTGTCGTGTCCGACAACACTGCACATAGCTGTGGTGGTGCCGTCGGCTGCGAGTCGGGTTTGTTGACCGTCCTTGAGTCCACGTTTACGGGCAACCGGGCTGTGGAGCGAGGCGGAGCAATTTACTCGATAGGGGCAAATCCGTTCGTCATGAATACCACCATCACGGACAATTCTGCAGACCTTGAAGTCGGTGGTATCTATTTAAGTGATTTCATGGCCGTACAGGGCAAAGTCATCGTGCAGAACAACAGCGGCGGCGATGTCCATATCGTTGGAATCTCTGACAATATGGCTACCATCCGCGTAGCCGGCAGCCTTGAGGGGTCGTGGATTGGCGTAAGCGGCAATCCTGAAGTAGGCCTGATTTGTTACGACTTCCAAAAGTATAACTCAGGCGCCGACCCCGCCGACTACTTCTTCGCCAAACCGGGGTATTCGATCGTTCAAGGCTGGAAAGGCGATGCCGAAATCGTCAAATCCGAATGGCCCCAGCTGCAGAAGAAGATACGTGACACCGAAGACGGCGGCACGCTCAAACTCGACCGGGACTGGAAGGCCATCGACAGTGACGACCAGCTGAAGGTCCCCGAGGGGAAGACCGTCACCATCGATTTGAACGGCCACACTATCGACCGCAACCGGGGCAGCTCCGACAAGGACGGCCACGTCATCGAGGTCATGGACGGGGCCACGTTGATCGTCACGGACAGCAGCGCCGGCAAGGACGGTAAAATCACCGGCGGCTATGCGGAAAACGGCGGCGGCATCAATGTGCAGCCGAACGCCACCTGCACCATCGAGGCCGGCCGCGTCACGGGCAACCAGGCGGACAACGGCGGCGGCGTCTACGTGCACGGCACGCTGAACGTCACCGGCGGCTCCATCGACAGCAACAAGGCCGAAAACGGCGGCGGCGTCTACTCGGTGGGCACGGTCAACGTCACCGGCGGCAGCATCACGTCCAACGAGGGCACGTCGAGCGCCGGCGGCATCGGGTTCAAGGCCAGCAGCACGCTGAATGTGGGCGGCAAACCCTCCGTGACGGGCAACATCGCGCCTGCGGGCAAGAACATCCTGGTAAGCGCAGGCTCGGTGATCACCGTGGTGTCCGAGTTGGGCGAGGGCGCCAAGCTCGACGTCGCCACGCAGGATCCGCCCAGCCCACTCACAAGCGGCCTTACGGAAACCGGCAACGATGGGCGTGCGCTGAGCGTGTTCACCTACAACGAGGCAACCGACCGGCTCGTGGTCATGCATGACGAGCTCTACCTCATCCGGCTGGCGCCCGACGTCTCGGTGAGCAGCTGGAAGGAGCTCCAGAACGCAATAAACGCCGACGAGAATCAGTGGAAGCTGATCGGCTTGCAAAACGACATCACGGCAACAGACGATGACGACCGCCTCCACCTGAAAGGCAAGAACGTAAACATCGATCTTTGCGGGCACAAGCTGGACAGGCACCTGGACGACTCGGATTCCGACGGCCATGTGTTCGAGCTGAGCGACAACTCCTCGCTTACCATAATGGACAGCGCTGGCGCGGGCATGATTACGGGTGGCTATGCCGCGCACGGCGGCGCCATCAACATCCACGAGGGTTCCACCTGCACCATCGAAAGCGGCGCTATTGTCGGCAACCGCGCAAGCAAGTCCGGCGGTGGCATCTTCGTGTACGGCACCCTCATCATGACCGGAGGGTTCGTCGCCGGGAACAAGGGCGACGACGGCGGCGGCATCTACGTCCACGAGCATGGCACCATCAACCTCGAAAACGTCACCTTGATGGACAACAACGCGAGCGACTACGGCGGCGGCGCCATCAACAACAAGGGTGTGGCCACGCTCAAGAACTGCACGGTCAAGGGCAACCGGGCTGACGAGGAGGGCGGCGGCATCTACAACGGCACGAAGGAGCTCACTCTCACCGACTGCACCATAACCGGGAACTCGACGGAGAACGGCGGCGGCATCTACAGCTTCGGCACGGTCACGCTGAACAACACCGCCGTGACGGGGAACAAGGCGGGCTACCGCGGCGGCGGCGTCTACGTGCACAAGACGTTCAACATGACGGGCGGCGCCATCACGGACAACACGGGCGTCGACTGCGGCGGCATCTACAACGACGCGGGCACCATCACGCTGACCGGCGTGGACATCTCCGGCAACCGCGCGACCGAAGACGGCGGCGCGGGCGTGAACAACAAGGGCAAGGCAACCATCACCAACTGCACGATTAGCAAAAACTCCGCCAAGGGCGAAGGCGGCGGTGTCTACGCCAACGGCGACAGCGATACGACCATCGTCGGCAGCACCATCTCCGGCAACGAGACGCCCTACGATGGCGGCGGCATCTGCTCGTATGGCAAGATGGCGATTGACAACACATCCATCGACTCCAACAAGGCGGGCCACTCCGGCGGCGGCTTGCTGATGCACTTCGGGAGCGCGACCGTGACCGGTTCCGTCATCACGAACAACGAGGCCAAGGGCCTCGGCGGCGGCGCCTACGTCAACGACGAGGCCACGATAAGCCTTGTCGGAGGAACCATCATCAACAACAGCGCATTCGAAGGCGGCGGCGGCATCTGGGTGTCGCAGCACGCCAAAGCGCTCAACATGGAGGGCGCCGTCGTGGTGAGCGACAACAACGGCGGAAGTGATGTCTACCTGAAGGCGGGCAACAAGATCCATTTCACCGCTGCCCTGCAGAAGGGCGCCAAGGTGGGCGTGTACCAGGAAGACGAGCTGGGCACGCCGTTCACCAAGGGGTACGGGGACAAGAACCCCACCGTGGACCCCTACGACTACTTCTTCTCCAACGAAGGCTATGTGGTCCACAAAAAAGACAACGAGGCGATCCTCAAGCTCAAGGACATCGACGAGAAGCCGTTCATCGAGACTAACAGCCAGGTCGTGCGCGACTACAACACGCTGAACAGCAAGAATTGGATGGCGGGAATCTCGGGCGAACGCCGCTTGAACGAGATCAACTTGCCCGGCACGCACGACTCCGGCACGGCCAAAGTCGAGGGGAACATCAGCACGGGCAATCTTTCGATATATGCCGGTTTGGGAGGGGCTGCTCTCGGTTCTATTCTTGGCGAAGTCATTGCCGGCCCGCTCGGGTTGATAGGCGGCGGCCTCTTCGGTGGCCTGGACACGCCAATCGAGGTTTCCAAGTTCTTCCAGAAGTTCGCCAATTGCCAGACGGCCTATATCGACGAGCAGCTCGACATGGGCGTGCGCTCTTTGGACATCCGCCTGAACACGTTCTACGCAAAGCAGGGCTACCCGGTGAAGAAGCGCGACGACGGCGAGAGCCTCTACCTGCTTCACGGGAAAGACCCCAACGCCGGTTCCTATTTCTGCAAGGACCACGACGATGATTTCCTCACCTTCAAAACGACGCTGGGATGGATCAAGGAGTTCCTGAAGGAGCATCCCACCGAGACCATCATCATGGGCGTTCAGATTGACAGCGTCGATGACGTGTACGACGAGGGCATGGAGCGGATACAGGCGCACCTGCGTGACCTGTCGATGGAGATCAATCCTTCCACCGGAGAGCCTTATTTGTATATGGAAGACGGTGTGCTCTTCAAAAAGTACACCGCGTATCCCCAGTTGAAGGATTGCCGTGGAAAGATCGTGCTATCCGCGAGCAGCGAGGACGCCGAGCTGATAGGCGGCTTGGTCAGCGGCATCGGCCTGAAGGAGGTCGACAGGCCCGAAGGCAGCTACAAGGACGCTGCGGCTGCGAAGATCAACAACCTCACCAATTTCTATGCGTATTACGGTGGTCGCGACCTGCCGACGAACCTGGACACGCGCATCGACTACTACTACTCGGTGGGAACGAACGGCACCGACACCAGGGTTCCGCCGCAAGACACCCCGCTTGATATCGCAGACGATGTCCTCGATGCGATGTTCGGCGAGGGCGGCGTCTTGCTGAACCGGGAGGGCACGTACCTCGGCCTGGTGAACATGGACGCCGCGAACCCGCGTAACTGCAAGCTGGTCTGGGGCTCGAACTACTTCGACGGCCTTGAGTACTGCACGGTCACCGCGAAGTCGGGGCTGAGCGGAAGCGACACGAAGACCTATTCCGTCATCAAGGGCACGCCGATCACCATTCCGGAGTGCATCTACGACGTTCCCAGCTCGACGGGCGTCTTTTTCGAGGGCTGGACGATGACCAAAGACAAGGACCAAAGCGACGGCGGCGACTATCAGCCCGGTGCTTCGTTCACTGTCACGGAAGACGTCACCTTCACGGCCCAGTGGAGTAGTGGGGAGCGAACGCCGGTCGCGATCGTCTGGAAAGACGGGCATGACAAGGACGGCTTGCAGCCGGATTCGGTGAAGCTCAAGGTGAACGACACACAAGAATTCACGGTCACCAAATATGACAACTGGCGGCATGTCTACCCGGGCAAGGTGGAGACCGTCGAGCCCGTGATGGAAGGCGATTGGGGAGCGAAGTATACGAGCTCGGTAACCAGCTTGCCCTTTACGGGTTTCCTTGTCACGCTCACCCACACGCCCGCGGACAAGACTACCGTTGCGGGAACCGTCATGTGGAACGACGGCGACGTCACAGATGCGCAACGTCCCGATTCCGTGGAACTGCACCTTTACGCCAACGACAAGGCATGGGGATCGAAGGAGGTCTTCGCGTCCGACGATTGGAAATTCGATTTCGGAGAGCAACCCGCGTACATGGACGGCACCGCCGTTTACTACCGCATCATGGAAGACAAGATCGACGGGTATGCTACGTCCGTTAACGGTTACGTCGTGCTCAACATCGCCCATAAGGCATCGAGGCTTCCGACGGGTTTCGTGTACTGGGCCGATGACGAGAACGCAGCGAAAAAGCGCCCGGATAGCGTGACGGTCAACTTGCTGAAGGACGGCGTGAAGATCGACTCGACGACGGTCACCGAGAATTCGGATGGCGAGTGGCCGTTCTACTTCGACATGGGTAACGACGACTCCGAGTACACCATCACGCAGGAAAGCATAGAAGGATACGAGACCGTTATCCAGAAAGACGGCGTCAACAATGGCGTGACGTACGCCATCAACAAGATCGAGGGCCATGAGCACACCCCGACCAAGCTTACAATCGAAACCGAACCCGCAACCTGCATCACGGCCGGTTCGCGCAATGTGGTCGAGTGCTGTTCCGATTGCACCGAGGTCCTCTCCGAGACAACCGAGGAGATTCCCGCGCTCGGCCACGATTGGGGCGCATGGACTACAACACACGAACCGTCTGAGACGGAAATGGGCGTTAGGCTGCGACTCTGCAAGCGAAACCCGCTGCATTTCCAGTTCCGGGCCATTCCCAAGACGGATCACGTGCACGGCCTCGTGCACGTCGAGGCAAAGGATGCCACCTGCATAGACGACGGCAACATCGAGTATTGGAAGTGCTCGGAGGGCGACGATCCCTGCGGCCAGCGCTTCACGGACGAGGCCGGCTCGAAATGGATCCCCCAAGAGGACACCGTCGTCCACGCGCTCGGCCACAGCTGGGGCGCATGGGAAACCTCGCAGCAGGCGACCGAGACGTCATGGGGTACCGAGAAGCGCACGTGCGCCAACGACGCCACCCATATCGAATACCGCCAGGTTCCCAAGACGAAGCACGTGCACGGCCTCGCGCACGTCGATGCGAAGGACGCCACCTGCACGGACGACGGCAACATCGAGTATTGGAAGTGCTCGGAGGGCGACGACCCTTGCGAGCTGTGCTTCACGGACGAGGCCGGCACGAAACAGATCCAGCAGGAGGACACCGTCGTCAATGCCATCGGCCACAGCTGGGGCGCATGGACAGTGACGAAGCCCGCGACCGAGACGGAGCAGGGCCTCATGACGAGGGAGTGCTCCCATGATTCAACCCATGTGCAGACGCGCGTCATCCCCGAGGAAACGCATGCCCATGGCTTTGCGTATATAAAGGCCAAAGCCGCCACCTGCACGGATGACGGCAACATCGATTACTGGAAGTGCTCGGAAGGCGACAACCCCTGCGGCCTCTGCTTCAAGGACTTCGCCGGCGCCGAATGGGTCCATGAGGATGACGTTGCCGTTCACGCCCTCGGCCACGACTGGGACGGGGCGACCTACGCATGGAACAAGGACGACACCAAGGTGACGGCGAAGCGCGTCTGCAAGCGCGACCTATCGCATTTCGAGGATGAGACGACGACTGGGACGAAGAACGTGGTGACGCCGGCCACCTGCACCGAGAAGGGCTCGGCGACTGTCGCGTCCCAACTCTTCAAGAACGAAGGGTTCATGCCCCAGACGAAGACGGTTGAACTGCCCGCGCTCGGCCACGAGTGGGGCGAGCCGGCCTACGACTGGGCGGCGGACGGCAGCTCGATGACGGCCAAGCGCACATGCGGCCGCGAGGGCTGCGGGGCCGCCGAGACCGAGGTCGCGAGCCTCGAGAACGGCAAGGTCACCAAGCAGGAGACCACGCCGGCCACCTGCACCGAGAAGGGCGAGACCACCTACACCGCCACGTTCGAGAACGCGGCCTTCGCCAAGCAAACCAAGACGCTCGCCGACGTCGAGCCGCTCGGCCACGAGTGGGGCGAGCCGTCCTACGAGTGGGCGGCGGACGGCAGCTCGGTCGCGGCCAAGCGCGCCTGCACGCGCGAGGGGTGCACCGCGTCCGAGGCCGAGGAGGCCAGCGTCGCCAACGGCAAGGTGGCCAAGCAGGAGGCCAAGCCGGCGACCTGCGAGCAGCCCGGCGAGACCACCTACACCGCCACGTTCGAGAACGCGGCCTTCGCCGAGCAGGAGAAGACCATCGCCGACGTCGAGCCGCTCGGCCACGAGTGGGGCGAGCCGTCCTACGAGTGGGCAGCAGACGGCAGCTCGGTCGCGGCCAAGCGGAGTTGCACGCGCGAGGGCTGCGAGTCGGTGGAGACCGAGGTCGCGAGCCTCGAGAACGGCAAGGTCGCCAAGCAGGAGGCCACGCCGGCGACCTGCGAGCAGCCCGGCGAGACCACCTACACCGCCACGTTCGAGAACGCGGCCTTCGCCAAGCAGGAGAAGACCCTGGCCGACGTCAAGCCGCTCGGCCACGCGTGGGGCGAGTGGATTGAAAAGGAACCCGCAACGGAGTCTGCTGATGGATTGGAGATGCGCACATGCTCGCGCTGCGGTGAATCCGAAACGCGTGAAATCCCAGCAACGTATGCTTATCGGTTCACTGCTGGCGATGGAGCCGAATGGACGAAAGGAAGCAGCGACGGACTCACGTTCACGATTAAGCGCACGTTTGAAGACGCCTCGACGTTCAGGCACTTCACAGGTGTGAAAATTGACGGCAAGGACGTTGCCTCTTCGGGCTACGATGCCAAGTCTGGTAGTGTCATCCTCACGTTGAAACCGACCATCCTCGAGACGCTGTCCACAGGCGACCATGAGGTCACGACGGTTTTCGACGACGGCAACGCCGCTGCCAAGTTCGTCGTGAAAGCTGCTCCGACACAGGAAGCCGCAAAGGAATCGAAGACGAGTGGCGCGAGTACGACGAGTGGCGCGAATGCGAAATCAAATACGGCAAAGACCGGCGACGCAATTCCCGTTGCCGCGATTGCGCTCACGGTCGCCCTCATCGTATTAGCGTTAATCGTGCTCGTTGTCGCGAGACGCAAGCGCAAGGAATAGGTGCGGTAATTCAGGGTAACCCTTCTAGTTGGGTGTTCTCTTGAACCTTTGGCAGAAGGGTTTTCTTTGCGACGTGATGCGCGATATAATGACAAGCCACACTCGAAAGGACGAGGTGCACATGAACCGCAACTGCAGCATCATTCCCGGCTTGCGCTGGCGTGTATGCGCCGCGATTCCAGCCTGCGCCACGGCGGCGCTGCTGGCAGCCACCCTGCCGGCAAATTCCGCCAGTGCTGAAGAATACATGGTGGCTTCGGCCGGCGAAGAGGCGGCGTCGGTCATCGAAAAGGCCGATGCGGAATACCGCGAAGCGCGCACGGCCTGCGTGAAGATGAGCGCGAAGGCGTTCTGCCTGGCCCAGCGGGCAAACGTGCTCGAGGATCTGCTGCCCGCCCAGCAAGAGCGCAGCGACGATGCGGCGCGCGCCTTGTACAAGCAGCAGAGCAGCCACTACACCACCATCGACATGCTGCTGGATTCCCAGTCGCTGGACGAATTCATCGCCCAGACCGAATACATCGACCGCATAACGCGCGCAAACGCCGAGGAAGTGAAGCGCAGCAAGGAGCTAGAAGAGCGGGTGGATGCGGCCCGTTCCGAGGTGGAGGCGGTACGAGCCGAATCCGAGGCGAAGATGCAGGAAGCGAATGCTTCGCTCGAGGCGGTGTACGAAATACGCACCTTGCGCCAACGCGAGGGCATAGCCAAGGCCCAGGCCGAGGCATCGCGCGGCGTAAGCGTGTCGTCTACGTCCAGCTCGAGCAAGAATAGCAAGGAATCGAGCAGCAAGAGCTCCGAGAAGGAAGAGAGCGATTCCGCCGAGACGCTGACGGGCGATGCATCCGGTCTGGACGACGGGGCGAACTGGCATGCCACCGAGGACGAGTTCGTGGCCGAATGGGCTCCGCGACTCGACGCGTATCTCGAAGGATCGCCGCTTGCCGGACAGGGAAAGAACTTCGCGAAATCGGCGTGGAAGTACTGCATCGACCCGCGGTGGTCGGCTTCCATTTCCACCATCGAGAGCGGCAAGGGCAGCATATGCATCCGCCCCCACAACGCCTGGGGCTGGGGTGCGGCGGATTCGAACCCCGCGGCGCTCGCTGCGGAGTGGCCGTCGTGGGAGGCGGCAATCGACGCCCACGCACGCGGGCTTTCCAAGGGCTACGGATACACGATTACCATGTCGGGTGCCCGGACCTATTGCCCGCCCAACTGGCTGAAGTGGTACAACATCACGCTCAGCGAGATGTCCAGCATCTAGGGATACGTCCCCAAACGTGCTTTTTTAAGACGCCCTCATCGCATCGATTGCTCGAATGGGCCGGAAGAGCCGTCCTTCCGGCCCATCTTGTTGCTGCCCCATTCTCGCCCTAGTTCTTCAGGCTGTTCAGGGGCGCTGGCATGCGGCCGCCGCGGTGGGCGAACACGGTTCCCGCATAACCGTTCACCGGCATGACCGGGGCGTAGCCCAGCAATCCCCCGAAATCCAGGCGATCTCCCACGGTCTTTCCGATGGCGGGGATAAGCCGCACGGCGGTCGTCTTGTTGTTTATCATGCCGATGGCGCACTCGTCGGCGATTATGCCGAATATCGCCTCTTGGGATGTGTCGCCGGGTATGGCTATCATGTCCAGGCCCACCGAGCACACGCTGGTCATGGCCTCAAGCTTCTCCAGGCACAGCGCCCCCTCTTCCGCAGCGCGGATCATCCCGGCGTCCTCGGACACGGGGATGAAGGCGCCCGACAGCCCGCCCACCGAGCTTGACGCCATGACGCCACCCTTCTTCACGGCGTCGTTCAGCATGGCCAGCGCCGCTGTCGTTCCCGGGCCGCCGCAGGAGCCCACGCCGATTGCTTCCAGAATCTCGGCAACCGAATCGCCTTCCGCGGGGGTCGGCGCCAGGGAAAGATCCAGAATGCCTTTCACCACCCCGAGGCGCTTGGATGCTTCGCGGGCCATAAGCTCGCCCGCGCGGGTTATCTTGAAGGCGGTGGCCTTTATCGCTTCGGCAATCGTTTCGATGTCTGCATCTTTCGGCATGCCGGCAAGCACGGCGCGCACAACGCCGGGTCCGGACACGCCGACGTTCACCACCTCGTCCGCCTCGCCCGAACCGTGGAAGGCGCCCGCCATGAACGGATTGTCCTCAACGGCGTTGCAGAAGACGACGAGCTTGCCCGCCCCGATGCACTGTTGGTCGGCCGTCAGCTCGGCGGCCTGCTTGATGATGCCCGCCATCTTGTAGGCGGCGTCCATGTTTATCCCCGCGCGCGTGGACCCCACGTTCACCGAAGCGCAGACGAAGTCGGTGGTTGCCAAGGCTTCGGGTATCGACTCCATAAGCTTGGTGTCTGCAATCGAAGCGCCTTTGTGCACCAACGCTGAGAACCCGCCGACGAAATCGACGCCAACTTCCTTGGCTGCACGGTCCATGGCCTGGGCGATGGGGCTCAGGTCGTGCGAGGTTACCGCCGCGCACACTTCCGCGATGGGGGTAACCGAGATGCGCTTGTTCACGATTGGTATACCGAATTCCCGCTCCAGCTGCTCGGCTGTCGGAACGAGCTGCGAAGCAGCGTGGGTCATGCGGTCGTATACCTTCAGCGCAACCGTGTGGACATCGGCATCCGTGCAGCCCCGCAGGTTCATGCCGAGCGTGATGGTGCGTATGTCCAGGTGTTGTTCGGCCACCATGGCCAAGGTCTCTGCAACTTCTGCGGGTGTTATCTGCATGGTGTTCCCTTCGTGTTCTGTTGGGTGCAGGCCAGTCGTGAATGTGCCGCGCGTAGCATCCCGGCGATTCGCATGCCAGGATTATACCGCTAGTTACAGTCACTCTATGCAGCCCGCGGGTCGGTCGAGCAAGAGAGACATGCAATCTGTTGCAATCGTGTCACTGCCCACGGCCCGGCCAGC
>DMNP01000122.1 GCA_003452695.1 Eggerthellaceae bacterium | reverse complement strand
GCCGGAACCCCGGGAAACGGCGATCCGATGCCCCGATCCACCCGCAACCCCCGCCTCGCCGGACACGAGGGCGGCCTTGCGGGTGGATGGCGCCGGCCGGATGAATACGGGTGCCTGGCACCGGTATTCATTGGACGTTTCTCTTGACACACGATCCACCCGCAACCCGCGCCTCGCCGGACTCGAGGACGGTCTTGCGGGTGGTGCGGGCCGACCGGATGAATACGGGTGCCTGGCACTGGTATTCAGAACGGCTCGCAGTCCGGAATGAGGTTGCAAGATCCCTTGATCGCGACCCTTCGGATGCCGAGTTGAAAGCAACCTGGACGCATTGCTATGGGCTGACGCTGCGGAAACGAAAAAACGACCCCGTTGTCCAGTTTTCTCTTGCAGTGTCCAACCTGCGATTGCAATCAACCACAACCAACCGAGGCGATGTAACATTTTGCGAATTGAAAATTCTTCTTGCATCGATCCAAGGGGTGAGGTAATATCTTCTTCGCTTGTTTTTCAAGCAATGCGTTTGTGCGGGTGTGGCGGAATTGGCAGACGCGTACGGTTCAGGTCCGTATGGGGTTCGCCCCATGGAGGTTCAAGTCCTCTCACCCGCACCACCGATTACACGGGCGTTTGCACAGATTGTTGCAAGCGCTTTTTCTTTTTCTCTGTTAGACCACCGTGGATAGAAACGCTATCATTCGGGCTATAGGCCAAAACGTGTTGATGGCTTCGCGCATCATCCCAGTTCAAATGCCCCAAAATGCACCTGAAAGTTCATGGGCTCCATTCCGCACTTTGTGCGACCGACAACATCACCCGTTTTCCTTTCTGTTAACCTTCGCCCCATTTCCTCGGGCTACCGAAATTACCCTATACTCCTTACCGATAAGCATTTCGAAACCCGAGGAGAAATTGCCATGTCTGTGAAAACGAACGCTGCCATCGCCATCTGCAAGGCATCGCATCGGGCCATGCGGCTTATGGGGCGCACGGCGCGCGCGTTGCCCGGAAAGATTGCGATGCAGATAGACCCAGACATCATCGCCAACCTTTCGCGCGGACACCGAACGATTGTTATAACGGGCACGAATGGCAAGACGACGACCACGCACATCGTGCAACAGGCCATCATCAACACCCAAGGAGGTGCGGCCTACGACCCCACCTCCACCAACTTGGAACAGGGCATTGCCACAACGCTGTGCCTGGACAGCACGCTTGACGGCAAGCGCAGGAGCGAATGGGCCGTTATCGAAAGCGACGAAGGGGCAACCAAGACCATCTTGCCGGCCATGAAGCCGCGCGTGATGGTGGTGACGAACCTCTATCGCGACCAAGTGGACCGCTACACCAGCTGGACAACCGCACGCGACTACATCGTGCAAGCGGCCAAGAGCTCGCCCGACACCGTGCTGGTGCTGAACGCCGATTGCCAGGTAACGGCCTCCATCGCCGACGAGGTGGACAATTTCGTCGTATGGTTCGGCGTGGAGTGCCCCGTGTACGACGAGGGCGTGGCCGACCACGACGAATCCGTGCGGTGCGTTGCCTGCGATGCCGAGCTGAACTTCGCCAGCCGCACCTTTGCCCATCTGGGCGATTACAGTTGTCCAAGCTGCGGGCGGGCGCATGCGCTGCCCGACATTGCCTGCACCGCCATCGAGAGCGCACGCGAGAAAAGCTGCACGCTTTTGCTGCGCATCTTGGGGCAGGAATACACGGTGGAAGCCAACGTGCGGGCGGGCTACGACGTGTACAACGCGGTTGCAGCCGTTGCCGGGCTCGTGGCAACGGGCATGGCCGAGCAGGATGCGTTCCGCGCGCTTGCGCATTTCACGCACGCCGCGCACCGTTTCGAGATATTCGACGTGGAAGGCACCCGCACGCGCCTGCTGCTGATGAAGAACACCGCCGGATGCAACCAGCTGGTGAACATGCTGGTCTCGGAGGGCGAAACACCCCAGCGCCTGGTGTGCCTGCTCGGCGCCGAAATAATGGACGGGCTTTCGACCGATTGGATTCAGGACGTGCGCTGGGAGAAGATAATCGGCCCCGACACGCAGGTTATCGTGGGCGGCCCGAAGCACGACGACATGCGCGCGCGCCTGGTGCACGCGGGCGTGCGCGCCGACAACCTGCGCGTGCAGACGGACTATGCCGCGCTCGTACGCGACATCGCCGCCATCGGCCAGCCCGTTACCGTTATCGCGAATTGCTCGACCATCGAAGCACTGCGCCTCGAGCTGGTGAAGCGCTACCAACCCATCGACTACTGGTCGGAATAGCGGCGCGGGCCCGCCCGGGAGCACAGGGCCCGCACATCGTCGCCGGATCTGCCGGCCCAGCACGCATTCAAGCTAGCCTTGCAGCGGCGGGGCCCCTGGCAAGGGCTCTTCTGGGGGTTCGTCGCCTAGCTCCTTCGCCTTAGCGCCAGCGTGCGACAATTCCTTCAACAGGGCGAAAGTCATCAGCACCATGATGATGACGAACGGAAAGGCCAGCAGCACTGCGGCGTTGCGCAGAATGGACAGCCCGCCCAGCCACATGAACAACGCGGCAAACAACGCGACCACCACGAGCCAGAACGCCATGGTAAAACCGCTCGGCTCGAAGTGCTTGCTTGCAGTCGAGCTGATAACGTGCGCCGCCGAATTCATAGAAGTGATGATCAGCGTAAGGATGAGCAGCATGGCGACCGGAACGATTATTTCGGCCAAAGGCAACTCCTGCAGATATACGAACAGGGAGGCCTCCTGAGACGCAGCCGCCCGTGCGGCAACGTCCGTGCCGCCGACAAGCGACGATTCGATTGCGCCGCCGCCGAAGACGGCGAACCAGACGCAGCAGATGACGGAGGGCCCAACAAGGGATGCGATGACCAGTTCGCGTATCGTGCGCCCCTTCGAAATGTCGGCAAGGAAGCCCCCCACGAACGGCACGAATGCACACCACCATGCCCAGTAGAACACGGTCCAGGAGCTTACCCAGTTGTAGCCGAGCTTGGACGATATAACGCCATCGGCGTCCGTGAACGTGATCATCCAAGGCAAGTTGGCAACCAGATCGCCCGTCGCCTGGATTCCCGCGTTCATAATGTAGAGCGTTGGCCCGCACACCAGACCGAACCCGATAAGAAACACCACCAGCCACAGATTCAGGTTGCTTACATATTTAATGCCCTTGGCAAGGCCGCTCGCACACGATGCGACGGCCACAAGCGTAATTCCGGCAACCAGCAGGCACGTTGCTATGATGGTGGCAGGCAGCGAGTACTGAATCTCGACGCCCGCCATAAGCTGCGTCGAAGCATAGCCAAGCGACATGGATATGCCGCAGACCATGGCCACGATGGTGAAAATGTTGATGATCTTGCCGAGGGTCCCGAAAACCCGCGACCCGAACAACGGCCAGAGCGTGGAAGCCACGGTTCCCGGCATGTCCTTGCAATACCTGAAATAGGCTATGCACAAGCCCGCCAGGCCATACCCCGCCCAGGGGACGAAACTCCAGTGGAAAAAGCTCTGCCTCATGGCGTCCGATGCCGCCTGTGGCGTGCCGGGGTCCGCATACATGGGCTCACTGAAAAACGAAGCGGGCTCGGTTACGCCAAAGAACACCAGGCCAACCCCGACGCCCGCCCCGAACAGCAGACCAATCCAAGTAGGCGTCGAAAACTCCGGGGCATCACCAGGCTTGCCCAGTTTTATTTTCCCCCAACCAGACAACCCGAACACCAGGAACATGATGAGAAAGAAGGCGTAGCATACGATGTATACCCATCCAAGATTCTCCAGCGCCCATTCCATCAACGCCGACATAGACGCAGCCGCCGTTTCAGGCGAAGCCACAATGAAAATGAATAACGCGGCGAAAAACACGACGACCGCGATGAACGGCACTTTGTCGATTTCTTTAAACATCGCCCTCACCCCATTGGTAATATGGTTGATTTTATCGCATTCAAGCTTGAGTCTGGCAAATTGCTACAAGTTCAGGCCCTTCATGAAGCTGTTCATGAAATCTGGCTCCGACGCCAATTCGACGAAGGGAATCTTGCTTGCCAAGCGCTTCGCCTCGTCTATTTCGGAACGACAGAGAAGGGCGATCTTGGCCCCTTCGCCCGCTGCATTGCCCATGCCACGCACCTTCCCCTTCAGCTCGGAGGGTATGAGCCCGATCCGACACGCACTGTCGGGATTCATGTAATTGCCAAACGCTCCGGCAACCAGCACCTGTTCCACATCGTCGATTTGCCAGCCAAGCTTGCTGCAAAGCATGCGAACGCCCACGCAGATGGCGCTTTTCGCCAGCTGCACCTCACTCACGTCTTTCTGGTAGAGTCGCACCCCGTCGACAAGATTGAAGTATGCGCCGTCGTCGTCGCGGCCGAAGCGCCACGCATTGGCCTTGGCAAGGGGCGATTCGAGCTTTTCGGCTTTAACGAACCTCCCGGTCTTCTGAAGCATGCCATGTTCGGCCATCACCGCAACGAGGTCGATAAGCCCGCTTCCGCATATGCCTTCGGCTCTGCCGCCACCTATAACAGAGAAGACCAGGTCTTCTCCGACGACAGTCACATGATCTATCGCCCCGGTGGCACCCCGCATGCCGAAGGTGATTTTCGCGCCTTCGAGAGCCGGACCGGCCGCCGTGGACGAAGCCAGCGCACCCTGCGAATTGCCGACGACAATCTCGCCATTCGTGCCTATGTCTATCATCACCGTGAGCTTTTCCACATGGGCGAAATCGCACGCCAGCAGGCATGCGCACGTGTCAGCACCGACGAAACCCGTAAAGAGCGGCAGCGACAGCACTCGCGCACCAGGACCGGCGTGCACGCCCACGTGGCTTGCGGGCAACTCTATCGCCTCGGTTATTGCAGCATTGTAGGGAACGCGCAGAAGCGACCCGGGGCAAATGTGGTGGAACAGATGGTGCATCGTCGTGTTCCCCACCACGCAGATTGCATATATATCGCGCCGATCGACGCCGGAAGCTTCGCACAATTCCCCCACCATGGCATCGAGCGCTTCGCGAATGAGCGAGGTAAGCTTGTCGGGGTCCTCCTGCACCGCGTAGTTAGCGCGCGTGATCACATCGGCGCCGTAGGCTCCCTGCGGATTGATTCGGCTGGCTACGGCCAGTTGCGAGCCATCCGCGGAATCGAGCAGATATCCAACGAGCGACGTGGTCCCAACATCGAAGGCCACCATGCAGACGCGAGGTTCGTCTTTGGCTGCGTGAACGATTTCCGCCCCAGCAAGGACTACGAAAAACTCCCGACATGACTGGGCTATGAGCATCTCGGCTTCGCGCAGGGCTTCGAGCGACATCCTCGGGGGAGCTTCGAGGCAGAGCGCCTCTTCTACCATGTGGGAGATCCGCCTTGCATCATCTTCGTATTCCCCCACCTCGAGTTTCGGGTATATGACCTTAACGCCAGCGGCATACGGCCGAAGCGGCAGGCTGCGCCCCGCGCCGTCTGCGAGAAGGTTCTCGCGCCTCGATGCCCGCATCACTTCAACCGTCAGATCGCGGTCGACTACGGCCCCGCATGCAAGCACGCTTTTTCCATCGATGACCACCTGGCATTTACCGCAGCTTCCTTCGCCGCCGCAAAACGCCGGAATATTCACCCCCGCGGCCCGTGCCGCTTCGAGAACCGTCGTTCCCGCATCGACGCACGTCTCCGTATCGGCCGGGAGGAACCGGATCTTGAACTGTTCTGACGATGCCATTTCACACTTCCCTCCAAATACCCGTATGCGCCGAGCCTGCAAGCACTCGAAACCAGCAAACACGCAAGCAATCAGTGCTCCCGCGTTTCGCGAAGAGCATCCTTGTAGGCGATAGCTCCCCGTTCGGAATGAGCCACGAGCACGATTTCGCGAGGCACCCCATCGCCCGAAACAAGCCAATCCCTAGCTGCCCGCACGGCAATCCGAGCGTTTTCGCCGACGCATTCGCCATCTTCGGAAATCGCAACGAGCGGCAAGACAAGCTGCTTCACATCGTGCAGATTGGCAAGCTCGAAAACCTTGCCGTAGATCTCGCCCATGGCTTTGGGCGTTGCGTTCGCCATATCGGGAACTGCGACATGGAACACGTACGAGCTTCTCAGGCATCCTGCCATGGTCATGACGATGCCGCCGAAATCCCCATAGCGCTGGATAAGCTCGTGCAAGTCGGCACGCAGCGAAACCCCGCCCAAAGCATGAATCGAATTGTTCGGGCAATCCAAATCGGGGGGAAGATGGCCATGCAGGTCGCTGGTCGTGGGATTTACAATGCCGCTCGCCCTGAACAGCGCCGCATCTCCCCGGGCAAGATAAAGAGCGCCCGACCCGCAACGCACCTCCGCATCGAGCTTCGAGACGTCCGTCACGTCGGCAGAAGAGATAATCGATTTCAGCACCCGCTTCTGAGCCCGGTCGAAGCCTTCGGGTATCGCATCGACGGGCATCGCGATGGCAAGCTCCCGATAGAGACGCCATATGCCTTGGGAATCGCCGGGCAAGTCCCGCGTCAGACCCATTGCGCCGAGCATCGTGCGAACCAAGTTCCCAAGCTTCTCTCCCTGTTCGGCATTTACCGGAATGTCAATCATGCTATCCTCCCTTCCTGAAGGCGGCAGAAGACCCAGCGGCCTTCGCTATGATTTCCCGAGCGCGTCCGGCGACTTGCCTTCAGTACTCTATTCCTGCACGAGCGCCCACGCCTTGGTTGTAGTAATGCTTTATCTCGAGCACCTCCGAAACAAGGTCGGCGCGCTCCACGAAACTCGGCAATGCATTCCTGCCCGTGAAGACCAGCTCTACGCTCTGCGGACGCGCATCGATAATCTCGATGGCTTCTTCTTCCGAAAGCAACCCGAACTCCACGGCAACGTTCATCTCGTCGAGTATCACAACATCGTACTCGCCGCTGGTAAGCACCTGGTACGGCTTCTCGAAGAAGGGGTTCTTGTCGGGCCGCACGTCAGCCTGCACTTCGCCGAACCCGTATTCTTCCACGGTAACATCGGGAAATCGCGATAGGAGCATCCTCACCTCGCCGCTATCGCCGTTCTTGTAGTACTGTCCGATGTACACCCCAAGCCCCGATCCAACCGCCCGCATGGCAAGCCCCATCGAAGCCGTGGTCTTTCCCTTGCCGCATCCTGTGTATATTTCGAAATATCCTTGTTCCATGCGCGACACCTCCATGCCCTCTCGAAGATGCTTTCCCGAGCCTTCGGTCGTTCATGCCTGCATTGGACGAGCCCAGAAAGCACCGAAGCCATGTGCGCCATATGTCGCCCCCCAACGGCGCATACGGCGCACATGGCTATGAATCGCTAATCGAGGCTAGTTCGGCTTTACCGGGAACAGCCCCTTCTTATAGGCGCGCAGGTATTGCCTGCAGCGCGGATCGTTGCCGAGCAGCGCAGCGGACGCATACATCGTTGCAAGCATGTCCGGAGAAGTCGGATCGATAATCGCGCTATCCATACCGGCGGCCATCGCAAGCGAAAGGAACTGCATGTTCAGCGCCTTGCGATACGGCATGCCAAACGATATGTTGGATAGGCCCGACGTGATGTGAATATCGGGGAACTCGGCGCGGATCAGGCGCACCGCCTCGCTGAAGCTTACGAAAGACTCCGGCTTGGATGCGAGCGTGGCCACGAGCGGGTCGATGTAGAGTCGCTCGTGCGCAATGCCCAGGGCATCCGCGTCAGCCACGATTTCCTTCGCAATCCTCAGCTTTTCCTTGGGATCGTCGGGAATTCCATTCACATCGCATGTAAGGGCGACAACGGACCACTCCGTATCGGCAATGACCGGCAGGACGGTCTCGCATTTCCCCTCTTCCTTCGAAATCGAGTTGATAAGACCCGGTTTCTTCACCAGCGGGAGCATTTCGATAATCGTGTTCGGATCGGAACTGTCCACGCAGATGGGCGTGTCCACGGTGTCTTGAACCAAATTGATGAGCCAGGTCAGCGTTTCCTTCTCGATTTCAACGCTCGTCCCAGCGCAGATGTCGATGAATGCCGCCCCGCTTTCGGTCTGCTTTATTGCAAGTTCCTTCAGATACTCCTCGTCTTTCGACTCGATGGCAGCAAGCGTCTTTTTAATGAAGCCGTTAATTTTCTCGCCAATGATAATCATGATAACTCCTGTCTCTAATTGGCAGATTCCGCAAGGTTGCGCTAGAGAATCTTGCCTTCGCTCTCGAGTTTCTTGGTGCGCCTCATCGTAAGGATTCCGCCGATGATGCTAAGAATCGCGAACACAATTGCCATGATGAACAGCTTGTTGAAGCCCAAGGTAATGTCGCCCGCGGCAATGCCCTCGTCGATCCATATGCCGCCGATGGCCGGGCAGACGATGTCGGCGGGGAAGAAGGCGATGACGGATATGATGCCTGTCGCAAGCGGTGTCATCTCCACTGGAATGCCCGTTTGCCCCAGCGTTGACCACATCGTGGATTTAAGGATGTTGTTCACGAAGGCAAGCACGAGGGTGAGCGCCACGCAAAGCGGAATGACCGCGTTCGAAAACACGATGCCGATGAAGCATGCGATGACGATGGCGAGCATCACCGCGATGCCGACGCCCTTGTAGTGGAACTTGTCCAGAATCCAGCCCCCGATGAAGCCGCCGAGAACCACGATGATATAGCTTCTGATAATGCCTATGGTGGAGGCCAGCTCTTCGTCGATTCCGACCACGCGCACCGTGTACGTAGTTACGTAATTGTTGCCGATGGTCCACGCCAGATAGCCGCCGGTAACGAGCAGTATCGCCAGCCAGACACCCGAACAAGTAATAACGTCTTTGAACTTAACTTTCGACTCCGCTTGCGCCAGGGCCTCTCCCTCAGCCGATTCGGCAGCCTCGGCAACTTCGGCGCCTCCCTTCTTCTCGTCTTTGGGGAAGAAGATGAGCGTAAGGATGAGCAGGACGATTGCAACCGCAGCACCGAGCAGCAGCACGTTGCGGAAGCCGATGGCCGGCGTTGCGGCAATTCCCATAACGGCCACGAACGCAAATCCGAGCAACGACTGAACGATGCCGCGAGTGGCCTCGCTGCTTCCGAAAAGCTTGCTCTGGTTTTTCGGGTTTCCCAGTTTGCGGATACCCGTAAGGTACGCCTCCCACATCGTGGCAGAGCCAAACAGGGCGTACAGGCCGAAGATGATGATAAGCTGGGTGAAATCCGTTGCAAAGGCATACCATATCGTGGTAACCGCAAGGCCGATCAGCGTGACAATGTACAGCGTCCTGGTAGTAAAGCGGTTTGCGAGAAAACCGCCGATCAGATAGCACGGCATGGCAGCGAATCCGAACACCGTTATCAGGAATCCGCTCTGCGTATCCGTTATCTGCAACGCTGCCAGCATCTGGTCGTAGAACGTGTACCGCAAAAACGGGAGCAGATAAGCCAAGCCAACGGTAGCGCTGAGAACGATAAAAATCATCAGGTTTTTGAAACCGAAACTCTTCATATTCACTCCTCTCCTGAAACGTCAGAAACTTCCAGGCCGCTTGCGACCTTCTTAATCCATCTTGTCGGACACGGAAAACGTGAGCTGGGTCCAGAGATAGACCTGATGCGTTCCCCCGGAAATCCAGGCCTTTTCGTCCACGCGTTCGCACGTAATGTCCGGGTTTGAAGCACCGGCCTTGCGCGCTCGCTCGTCCAGCCAAACGTTCATGAAATCTTGCGTTTCTCGAACAGCGTCTTCAAGCTGCTCGTAGTCGGTGTATCCCAACGGATGATGCACGCGGAAAAGCCCGTCGCTGCGCGGCACTATCCGTACCGCATATTCCAACGAGAACGTCCCGACGGCAGCTCCCACGGCACCCGCAACCTCTGCATGCTCGGGAAGCACCGACTGCTCGTCGAGCAGGGCGCCGATTGGCTGGATGAACGCCCAGGCAGGCGCACCCAGGCCTATGAGCGAAGCGTTCAGGATAAGGCGGATCTGGGCGCTATCGGGACGGTCTTTCCGGAATGCAAGCTTTATTATCTCGCGACCTTCGCCACGCTCCGACATCTGTAGCCCGTCGATGGAAAAGCTTTTGGTGAACAGGCGCGCGGCCGCTATCTCCGCCATCCTGGTCCTTACCGTGTTCGCAAAGGACTCGGGCGTATCCTTGGTATCATCGCGAATCATTATCTTCGCTCCCAGGATAGATGCTTCGCGACTCCACCGGTCGAACAGCCCGACGACATGCAGGGCGTCCGTTGGCGTGAACCCGGCAAAATTGACGATTCCCCGAGCTTCCATGTTCAGCAGCTCGTTGAAGCTGCGCTTGGCCATGCTTTCTTTCTCGAGCAGCGTATCAGTCATTTGCGGCCCATCGGAGAGGCGCTCGACGATACGTTCCGCCAACGGCGTATCGGGCTTGCCCTTGCCTCGGAAAACCACGAGCGGCTCGCCCACGTACTTGCTCTCGACATGCCATGCCAGAAGATGGATTACCTCCGGATGCTCGCTGGCAGCAACGCACAGGGGCTGCACGCGGCGCGGGCCGAGCGTCAGGTTCTGTTCCAAGTCGAAATAGACCCGGCTGTCGCCGCCCAGGCCGAATGTCTCGATGTCTATGGCCCGTACGAGCGTCTTGTGATGCGCCACCGTGGAAAAGCCCGTTATCAGCGGCTTGCCGTTCGTGTCCAGGCGTATGATGTCGGTGGTGGTTCCGCCTATGTCGATTGCCCAGGACGCTTTCGACTGCTCGCCTGCGCCGGCCAAGTAGCTGGCGCCGCAAGCGCTTCCTGCGGGCCCCGACAAGATCATCTCAACCGGATGGTCCTTGGCCCATTCGGCGCTGACAAGCGACCCGTCTCCGCGCACGATGGTGATGGGCGCGTTAATTCCACGCGCCTTGCATTCTTCTTCAACCGACACGAGAAGGTCCATGACGATGGGGATGAGGCCCGCATTCAGCACGGCCGTCGTCGCCCTCTTTATCGCGTCCAGCTCCGTTGCCAGCTCGTGTCCGCACGTTATCTTCATTCCGGGGGCATGCTCGGCGGCCAGCTGAAGCGCACGAATTTCATGCGACGGATTGCGAACGGAGAAATAGCTGGAAATGGCGCAGCCTTCGATGGACGACCCCCATTTCTTGAAAGCGTCCACAATTGCCTGCTCGTCGAGCGGTGCCACTTCTTCGCCTTTGGCGGAATGCCCGCCCTGCACTTTGGCTATGAGCTGCGTGCTGAACGCGCCTCTTTGAATCGCTTTGCTTATCGTCTCGTCGTCATACCCGATGAGGATCAGCCCGACGGGACGCAACTTGTTTTCGACTATGGCATTGGTGGCAAGAGTCGTAGCAAGATTTATGGCGCGGATTCGAGAGGGATCGACGTCCTGCATTATCAGGTCGAGGCCTTCGCGGATCGTGATCATCAAATCGTCGTGATACGTTGGCGTTTTACGCTTCGCTTCTACTTCGAGCTTATCGCCGCTCATGAATACGATATCGGTGAAGGTGCCCCCGGCATCGATGCCCAGGACTCCGCTCTCGCGCCCGAGAGGTTCATTTGCCTTGCGATTCATAAGCACTCCCTCCCGTATCTCTCTGCTTGCTTTGTAAAAAAGACTACTCAGTGCCCTTCGATAAGAACACTGAGTAGTCGACTAGTCATAATCCGTACTCCATGCGTTCAGGAATTCGAAAGGCCGGTTACGACGCGATGCCAAGCAACCTGTCCGCCTCCACAACCGATGTTGCGGCATCTTCGGAGAAACCGTCGGCACCAATTTTCTCCGCCCACTCCCGCGATACGGGAGCGCCGCCGACCATCACCTTGAAGTTCTCGCGAACGCCTGCCTCTTTGGCCAGCTCGATGAACTCGATCATCGAAGGCATGGTCGTCGTAAGCAGGGCGGACAGGGCTACGATATCGGGCTCGTATTCCTTTGCCTGCCGGAGGATCTCTTCGGATGGCACGTCTACGCCACCGTCGATGACCTCGTACCCGAAGGCCGACATCAGCATGGAGCACAGCTTCCTGCCGATATCGTGAACGTCGCCGGCCACCGTGCAGAACAGAATCTTCCCGCGCTTCTCCATGCTGCTTGCATCGGCCGAGAGCAGTTCCTCGAGCTGCTTCACCACGTCCATCGCGATATCCGCGGTGTAGATGAGGTCGGGGAGGAACATCTCTTCCCGAGAGAACAGCTCGCCTACCTCCGTCAGCGCTGGCGCCAGGCCGTCGTTCATGATCTCGACGGGGTCGACGCTCTCGTCAATTGCCTTCTTCACGGCCTTTTCCACGCCGTCTTCGTCCTGGTCGATTAATGCCGTGCGCAGATCTTCGAGAATAGCTTCCTTGCTCATTATTCGCTTCCTTTCCATCCGACGATTTCGTCAATCTTGTCCCTGACCTCTTGGGAAATTTCCGGACCCTCGTAACCGGCCAGAAGCTTCGGATACAGCGCCTTTGCGCGCTTGCGCATGGTGGCCTTGTCGGGCTCCTTGTCGATGGCCAGGAAGCCACGGTCGAGGATGTTCGTCTGGAAATGTTCGGTCTTGTAGTGCTGCCTGGTGTGCTTGGTGGTAACGAAGTGGCCCTTGGGCCCGACTTCCCGGATGATGTCGTAGTTCAGAGCTTCCTCGTCCACGCGAATGCCCTTCAGGGCGTGGTCTATCCAGCCGCAGATCTCGTTGTCGATGATGAACGACTCCAGGCAGATGGCGTTCTCGTCTGCGAACAGGCCCATGCCGCAAGCGAAGTTCAGGCCCGCAAGCGCCGCGAAGAGGCCCGTGCCCATCTTCTCCATGCCCAGCTGGATGTCCAGCGACTTCGAGTCGCCCAGGATGCATCCGCCGCCGGAGGGGAGTCCGTAATACTTGGCAAGCTGGGCGGAGGCAACGCGCTGGATGGCGAACTCGGGGCCGCCGTGCGCACATGCGGCGAACTTCATGTCGAGGATGCGCGCCCACGTTGCATGAATCAGCTTCATCTCGGGATTCACGGCCTTGGCCAGGACGAATGCCGCCAAAACCTCGGCGTTTGCCATTGCCACGTTCAGGGCGAGCGTCGCCGGGCCCGTGCCGGAGGACATGGGACCGGATTCGATGAAGGCGCCGAGCCCTTCCTTGCCGCCTTCGATAATGGCCTCGCACACGTCGTCCCTCATATGCAGCGGGCTCGTAAGGGTAAGGAGCATCGCCAAGAACGGCTTCTCGTGGAATTTCTCCTTGCCGCCAGCCACTTCGTATGCCATCGCGGCAACCTTGCGCGCGTTTTCGCCGCTGTACACGTCGGAGAATATGGGCTTCGAGGTGTTCAGGAGCAGATTCTTGCAGGTTACCAAGTCGCTGATTTCCGTCGGCGCCTCTGAAGGCGTGCACGGGGCAATCATGAACTTCAGATGCTCGAGCGTGTCGGCAAGCTGTGCACAGTCTGCGACGTCCTTTTCGACCACGACCCGGAACTCGTCCGTGTGAATGTCGAAGATGTTGCTGGCAACGCCCACGGATCCAAAGTTCACGTTATCGCCGCCAAATATGACCGGCTCTCCCGTCTTCCTGTTGTACAGGCGCATCTCGGACGAGCACATTGCAATCGTCTTGCTGATAACATGGTCCGGAATCCTGACGCGCCCGGCTTCCCGGTCTACATGGCATCCTGCGGATTCGTAGTAGTCAAGAGCTTCGGGCAACTCGCACGCAGTGCCGATTTCCCGAAGAATATCCCTGGACGTCTGGTCGAGCCTTAGCAATTCAGCGTCGGACAACATCTTCAGTACTGGAACTCTTCTCATAGATGCCACTCCTTTCGATCGCGAACATCAAACCCTGTTCAAAATCGTCTGGTATACGGCCTTCGTCTCCTCTTGCCGGCAATCGATGAGTCTTTTGCCCTATACCTATTCTAGAAATTATTTTAGAATCTATTCTGTTTTTATGCCAATTCGATTATTATTGGTTTGAGCGCTCGCCGATAAATAATTCTTATGGGCATCGAGCGACCGCGGTTGAAAATGGGAAACACGTTTTTGATTTCGGGTGATAGCCATGAAAACGGATGTGTACCGAAACTTCATCGCCGTAGCGGAATGCGGGAAAATGGGCGAAGCAGCCGCAAAGGTCTGCATTACGCAGCCCGCACTGAGCCAGCAAATAAAATCGCTTGAAACCATGTACGATGCGCGCCTGTTTCATCGCAATCCAAAGGGGCTTGTGCTGACGATGGCCGGCAAGATTCTCTACAATCGGGCAAAGATACTCTGCGAGATCGAAGACGAGGCACGATATGAAGTGAGCCGTGCCTCCGAAGAATGCAGCGCCGTGAATATAGGGATATCGTCTGGCGTGGTCTCGAGCTATTGGATGCACAAGCTGGCGCAACTGCACGCCTCGAATTCGAATGTTCGATTCAATGTGCACGAAGACCAGTCGGATGGCATTCTGAACTTGCTTCAGGAATCTGTTATCGACATTGGCATCGTCGACAAGCATCCACCTGCTTCTTTCCGGATTGTGAATGTAACCAACGGAAAGCCCCTGCTTGTTTCATCTCTCGGCAGCCCCTGGATCGAGCACGATGGACATGCTCTGGCCATCGCCGATTTGCAAGGCGTCCCGCTCTGCACGACGAAGGGCTGCCTTGACCGCCTTGTCGAGGCCTGCCGAAACGAGGGATTCTTACCGAACGTGCTATTCACCTGCACTTCATGGCATGTCGTAGTGGAGTGGGCGCTTGAAGGGAAGGCGGTGGCGCTAACGCAACGCCAGGGCAGCGCCGACCTCGATTTGCATAATGCCCGTTGTACGCCGCTCGATTGCCCCAGCCTTGAAAGCCAGACGCTGGTGGTTACCCGAAAAGATGCGGCAGCGTCTCCTTTTGCGCAGCAGATTGTCGGGCGATTATGCCAAATCCCGTGATGTGAGCATCCGGTACAGGAAGTCGTCCAGCAAATCCGATACTACCTGAATGCTCGGCTGCTCGCCGCGGCTTAGGAACCATCTTTCTTCCAGACCGTTCACGAATACCTCGATAATTTCGAACACTTCGTCGACAGACATGTCGGTTCGAATAAAGCCAGCTTCCTGCCCGCTGCGGATAAGCCCCTTCGTAATAACGGCGAATCGGCGTTCGGGGTCCAGAAAATACTTATAGGCAAGATAGTCCGAATCGGAATACAGCATGCAGGAAATCGCAACGCGGAGAAACTCTTCGCCAACAGCGCGGTTGGCGTTCGTCGAAAACATCAGGAAGTCCTTCAGTCTTTCCAATTCGTTCTTCTTCGCAAACTCGTCGCTTGTCATGATGGTGGTCTCGTAGTCCTCGTAATCCTGCTCCTGAGTGACCTGCAGGAAAATGAGAACCACCTCGTCTTTGCTTTCGAAGTGGTGATAGAACGAACCGACGGAGGTTCCCGACTTCTTCGTGATGTCTTCGACAGACACCCCGCCAAAGCCGTTTTCCCGGAAAAGCTCGATCGAGGCATCGAAGATGCGCTGCCGAGTTTCATCGGATTTCTTGCTTGCCCCGCGGCCTTTAATTCCCTTTGATTGTTTCTTCGGTTTCATGGCTGCATCCAATACCGCACTGATAATTGGACATCGTATGGCCTTCTCCGCAAAAGCCATATCGAAACTATAGCACGTTCCTAGGCTGCAATCATCTGCATTGGCCCTAAGTTCATTTCGAGTTTTTCGGGTTGGGTGACTGCCCTTGGCTTGGCCAGGTTGGTTTCACGGTCCGGCCCCCTGCGGGCACAAGAAAGCGGATGGGCCCGGAGAAACCGGGCCCATCCCGCGTAGCGCAGGCGGATTGCGGCTCGTGAGGTCGCATTTCACGGCCGGCCCTGCGCGCCTCGCTTCTAGAACCGTGCGTACTTCTTCAGGTTGCTTTCCAGTTTCGCCACGAACTTCTGGGCGGTCTCGGACAGCGTGGCCCCCTTCTTGACCACATAGCCCAGGTGCAGCTTCACGTCGGTGTCGAGCGGCACGGTGCTCAGGCCGGCGCCGTCGGAGATGCCGACCAGGATGCCGCTCGTCACGGTATAGCCGTTCAGCGCCACGATAAGCTCGGAAAGCGATGCGCGGTCGGTGCACGCTATGCCCTTGTGGCGCTTCTCGTCGGCAAGGGCCTCCTCGGCCAGATAGACCGGGGCGTCCTCTTCTTGCTCGAAATAGACGTACGGATAGTCTTCCAGCTGCTCGAGCGTAAGCGATTTCGCGTTGACCAGCGGATGGCTTGCCGGCAACGCCACGCGCGGGGCGGATTGAATAAGCTCGACGAACTGCAAACCCGTTTGCTCGAAGGCGGCTTCGAGGTCGTCGGCCGTGCGGGTGGTCTCTACCAGAACGCCCAGTTCGCTCGCCCCGCTTGCTACATCGGCGATGACGCCATGCGTCGTGCGGTCGCGCAGGGCGTATTCATAGGCATCGCCGCCGATGCTCAGCACGATGCTTGCAAATGTTTGCACGTTGAACAGGTAATGCTGCCCCGAAACTGCAAATTGTACATTGGACATGGACACGTTCTCCTTATCTCGAATTGCTCGATTTGCGGCTATTTCTCGGCGGCGTGTTCCTGCGCCTCGTGCAGGACCTCGACCGCTTCGGCGGTGGAAGTTCGCTCGTCGATGAAGCGCTTCACCTTGTGCTCGCCCGATGCGCCCAGCTTGTCGGTGTCGAACACGATAACGCGCGCGGGGCGCACGCCGGTATGCGTCTTCAGGGCGTTTTCCACGCGCTTGGCAATGGCATCGAAGGGCTCGTCGCTGCCCAGCGCGCGCTCGACGGACACCTCGTATTTCGTGGTGTGGTTCTCGTCGTAGGCGC
>DMNP01000123.1:2576-4115 GCA_003452695.1 Eggerthellaceae bacterium | reverse complement strand
GCATGGTCGATGCGCTTGCCCAGCTCTTCCTTGCACAGGATGATGGCCCCGCGCGGCCCGCGCAGCGTCTTGTGCGTCGTGGAGGTTACCACGTCGGCATAGGGGACGGGGGAGGGGTGCACGCCGGCCGCCACCAGCCCGCCGATGTGCGCGATGTCCACCATGAAGTACGCGCCCACTTCGTCGGCGATTTCGCGGAACTTGGCCCAGTCGATGAAACGCGGGTACGCGCTGGCGCCCGCCACGATAATCTGGGGCGTGCATTCCTTTGCCTTGGCCAGCACCTCGTCGTAGTCTATCTGCTCGGTTTCGGGGCTTACGCCGTACGAAACCGAGTTCCAATAGCGCCCGGTCATCGAAGCGCGCGCGCCGTGGGTAAGGTGGCCGCCAGCATCCAGGCTCATGCCCAAAATGGTGTCGCCCGGCTGCAGCAGCGCCGTGTACACCGCCACGTTGGCCTGCGACCCGGCGTGCGGCTGCACGTTGGCGTATTCGGCCTTGTACAGCGATTTCGCGCGGCGGATGGCAATCTTTTCTATGTGGTCCACGTTCTCGCATCCGCCGTAGAAGCGCGCCGCCGGGTATCCCTCGGCGTACTTGTTGGTCAGGTGGCTGCCCATGGCTTCCATCACGGCCTCGCTCGTGAAGTTCTCCGAGGCGATAAGCTCGATGTGGTCGCGCTGACGTTCCAGCTCGTTTTCCATAACGTAATAGATATCGGGGTCGGACTGGCGGATGAAGTCGTAATTCATGGAAGTCTCCTCGTCGTTGCGGCCCTTCGTCCGAGCCGCGCCCAAAGCGTCTCGCTTACTTTACCAGAGAACGAAAACCCACGTGTCCCACACGCCCGCGAACGTGCCCGCAACGGCGGGCGGGAACGCTGCTTTTTCGCGGTCTGGCGTTTCTGCCCACGGCCTGGCCAACGGCGGGGGTGGGAACGCATGGCATGTCCTTGTCGCGCGAAACGCGCTCGCGTACAATTCTGGCGGCAGTCTTTGGCCGCGTGCGGCAGTCGGCGAAGGTGAAATGCGGCGTAGCGCGCACATCGAAAATGGCTTGGGTTCTGAATTGCGCCATGCCCATCCCAAAATCGCTGTGATATAGGCAGTTCGATTCATGAATACGCAGGTAATTGGTTTGCCACCGCCTCTGAGAGCACCAATCTGCAAATGAGGATTTAACAGGAATTGTGACTGCAGAATCGCTCACGCCCCCTTGCCCCAGCCGGGCGGGCTGCATAGAGTGAACTGCAGCGTCTGGCCGGCCGAGCCGGCTGCCTTCCACGGTCCGGCCAACGGCAGGAGCGAGGCGCGGGTTGCGGGTGGGTGGGCCCACCAGACCGGCCTTTTCCGGGCTTTCGGCGCACGAGGGCGGGGTTGCGGGTGGATTTCCAACTTCCCGGGAGGCCCCCGGCGGAGTTTTCCCAGTTCGGCTCTATGAGGCAACCCGCGATTCCACCCGCAACCCCCGCCTTCTGCCCGCAGCGGGCCGAAAACGGCGTTCTCGTGGCTCCATCCACCCGCAAGTCCGCCCTCGTTT
>DMNP01000123.1:0-2517 GCA_003452695.1 Eggerthellaceae bacterium | reverse complement strand
AAATGCGGGTTGCGGGTGGATGGGGCAGACCGAATGAATACGGGTGCCTGGCACCGGTATTCAATGAATACGGATGCCTGGCAAGCCGGGCGTCGAGCTAGCAGATTTCCTGGAAGACCTCGAGCTGCAGTGCACCACGAGCATCGAAGCTTCCACCAAGATGGGTGTCGACGCCGTGCAGACCGCCATATTCGCCGCCCGTCCGCTCGCTCTCTCTGCTGTGGCTTTCGAAGGTGAAAGTGCCCGGGCAGGAACTCGGCCGCAACGAGTTGTGGCAGGTGGACGAGCTCGAGCTTATCGAGCAGGAAGACTACGATCGCATCCTGGAAATGGGCTACGCAGCATGACGCGCCGATTTCGTCGAGCGTACGTTTGGACCCATCCCCACACTCGTCGGCGAGACGCCGAAGTATCGCCCCACTGCCGTCCAGCGTTTTAAGGAGGTCGGTCTGCCCATCGTGCTCGGTGGAACGGTATGCTCGCCCTTCGAGACCCTGTGCGGGGGGCGCACCCTCATGAACTTCCTTACCGAAGACCTGTTCGACATTCCCGAAAAGCTGGAAAAGGTGTTTGCCGAGGTGCACGAGACCACCATGCGCGAAACTGAAAAAAACCCTGGCCAATGCCAAGGGCGATGCCAAGCCCATCGGCATGTGGGTCGGCGGCTGGCGCGGCACGCCCAGCACGCTCGGTTCCGAGGCATTCCGCAAGTGGTCGTGGCCGTACATGCGCGAATACGTCGACCTTCTGAACCAGTACGGCGTCATTTCCATCATGCACCTAGATTCAAATTGGAACGCGGGTTTCGAGGCTTTCAAGGAGCTTGCGCCCAAATCGGCGATCGTCGCCCTGGATGGACAAAGCGATACTTTCCTGGCAAAGGAGGTCATCGGCGACAGGTTGTGCATCATGGGCGACGTGAATGCAACCATGCTTGCGTTTGGAACCCAGCAGGAGGTCTTCGATTACACGACCAAGCTGTGCCGCGAAATCGGTCCAACTGGCTATATCGTTGCATCGGGGTGCGACATTCCCTTCAACGCGAAGCCCGAAAACGTCCTGGCCATGGACAAGGCCGTGAAATCCCTCGCGCAGCTGCAGGGCGCTTGCGCTGCGTAGGTTTCCCCGCGGTGCGCAGCGTTCGCATTCGGATCGCCAGACAGGCAACGAGCGGCCGCCCTTTAACCCTGGGCGGCCGCTCTGCGATTGGCGATTGCCGCTTGGCGATTGGCGATTAACGTCGTTGAGACCGGCCTTATGCCGCGCTTCGCCATGCAGCATTGTTTGCCATTCCAGTGCAAGGACTTGTTTGCAAGCGCTGCGCATAACTCCGGGTTGCGTGGTTTCACGCGCTGGCCAGATGGTGGAACGCTGCCGAGCGAAACCGGGCATGGGCAGAGCGCAATCGCGCATGCGCCGTTTTGCCCGTTCAGTTAGCAAACACGTCGAAGCGCACGGCCTTGCCCTGCAGGGAATAGTCGGGTGCGCGACCGGCCAGAAACGGGCCCTTGGCGGGGCGCTTCACCACCACTTTTCGCGGGCCCGCTTCGATGGCCGCGCACAGCAGCGCTTCCTCGTCGTCGCAGGGCCGCTCCAGGCGCTGCAGCAGCTGAAGCTTCTTCTTCACCTGCGCGCTCTTGTGCTTTTCGGGAAACATCGGGTCCAGCAGCACCACGTCGGGCCGGCGGGCGCAAGGCGCCGATGCCGGCGTTTCCGGGCCCGATGCTTGCGTTCCCGCTGCCGCCATCGCGTGCTCGCAAGCTGCCTGCATCCCTGCCGCAGGCGTCGCCAGCCCCGACGCGCCCTCCAGCCCCGCAGCTGCTTCCCGCGCGGCTGCTCGCGGCGCCAGTGCGCGCAGCGCCTGTACGCTATCGCCCTCCACCAGGTGCATGCGCGCCGCAATCGGCGCTAGCTCGGGAGTGCGGGCGGCACGCTGCAGCGCATCGGCCAGCAACGCGGCGATAACGGCGTTGCGCTCGAACAGCTGCACGCGAAACCCCGCTGCTGCCAGCAAGAACGCATCTTCTCCCAGCCCCGCCGTGGCATCGATGGCCCAGGGTCCGGCATCCGCGCCCGGCCGCGCACCGTCCGCGCCTGCATGCGCCCGTGCACCATCCGTGCCCGACCGCGCAAGCGGCTTCAACTTCGCCGCCCGCACGAGCAGCTCGCGTTGCAGCGCGCAGGGCCGCGTGCGCTTCAGCAGGGGACGGAAATCGGCGCGCAGGCTCATGGCGCCATCGGTCAGGACAAGGCCGTCGTCGGTTCGCCCGAGCAACAGCCCCGCTCGCGCCAGCTCTCGCTCCACGCGTTCGCCTGCATGCCCGCATGTGTGCTGTGCATCGATTGGAATCATGAATTCAGTATACGAAGCTTGGCACGTGCGATTCGAAATACTTCAAAACAGAAGATTCGAACTCTTCGGAACAGCCCCAGGACAACGAAGGGTAGCCTGAAAGGTTCAGGAATAGGGGGGAGCGAACTGTGACAACCGGCGTCACTGCCCACGGCCCGGCCAGC
>DMNP01000134.1:825-12998 GCA_003452695.1 Eggerthellaceae bacterium | reverse complement strand
ACTCTTTGCCGGGCATCGTGAAAGACCTGGTCGGCACCTATGTCGTGTCGTATGCCGCCATGCTCGTGGCGCTTGTCGTCTGCGCTCTCGTGGTTCTGCGCCACTACCGTGTGCATTCGGCGCGATAGCGCTTGTGCCAGCGCCGCTGGCTCGGCCGTGAAAAGCGGCAGCGATGCAAGAGTCACGCGCCCCTCTTGCTCGACCGCCCGCCGGACTGCGTAGAGTGAGCGTGTCGATGGCAACGATATGGATAAGCTTGTGTGATTGGCCAAGTGAATTCATGCCTCTGTGCTATTGTCTGGCATAATCGGGTGACGAGTGGGCGAATATGAGGAGGCTTGCGTGCAGCAGCTCGGTTCCGACGGAGGGCAGAGGCGGCGAGCCACAGCGCGAACGCGCACGTGGGCGCTGGCTTCGAGTGCGCTTGCCGTGCTGGCCTGCCTTGCCATCGTGGCCTTCGCGTTCGTCGGCGTGTTGGGCACGGGCCTGGCGGGAAACCCGGTGGCTCCAACGACGCCTGGCCCGCAACTTGCACAGGGTCCGGACGCTTCCGGAAACGTGGCTGATGTCGCGGGCCTGTCGGATGAAGAGGGGGGCGAAGACCCTGCTGTCGCCTGGATGGAAGGCGATGATGCGGGCGGGGTGGCCGAAGCGGCCGACATCCAGATTTCCACATCGCCCGACATCGTCGGCGAATTCGAGTCGAACGTCGTGCTCGTGCAATTGGCGCAGGATGTGCCGCTGGCCGACCTGAACGCCGCGCTCTCCCAATCGGGGCTGGTCGATAACGCCCAGGTAACGGCCGAAGATGCGGCGCTCGGCTTCGCGCGCTTGCAGCTGGCCGAAGGCGTGGAAGTTCCCGAGGCCATGAACCTGCTGGGCAACTTGGGCGTCGTGGCGGATGTGCAGCCGAACTACGTGTATCACCTTCAAGCGGACTCTACCGGTGCCGCCGCCGATGCCGCCGCCGCGGCGGTTCAGGCAGCCGATACCGCTGCGGGCATGGCTCCCGCCGCGCTCGCAACAGGCACGTCGGATGCCATCGCGGGCTGCGATGGCCTAACGGGTCAGGCCACGACGATAAACGACCCGCGTGCATCCAGCCAGTGGGCGCTGGATTCCATCCAGGCCTACGAGGCCTGGGACCTGGCGCGTGCCGGCGAATACGTGGCCGTCAGCAACTGCGACAGCACCTCTGGTGACGGCTCGCCCTCGTCTGGCAGCTCGGCCGCCGCTGCCGCTTTCAAGCGCGTAACGGTGGCCATTTTGGATAACGGCTGCTTGGCTTCGCACGAGGACCTGAAGAACAACATCGTGGCCACTTACAATGCCGTGAGCGGCTCGAGCGACGTTACCCCCTTCAACAACCACGGCACGCACGTGGCCGGCATCGTGGCGGCCGAAGCCAACAACGAAACGGGCGTCGCGGGCATGTCGTACAATGCGGGGCTGCTGCCCATACAGGTGTTTTCATCGGCCACGAGCGCAAGCACCGACACCATTGCGAAGGCCTACAAATACATATTGTCCCATGCTGGCGAATACAACATCCGCGTTGTGAACATGAGCATCGGCATAACGGTGAAGGGCTCGTCGATGAGCGACGTGACGCTGGGCACCGGCGACAAGTTGCTGGTATCTTCGGTGAACGACGCCTATGCCAAGGGCATCCTGACCACCTGTTCGTCGGGAAACGAAGCTTCCAAGATGTCGGGCGCGTACCTGAATTACCCGAGCGACTGGCTGGACAACGCCCTTGCCGTCATCAGCCTTCGCAACACGACGCCCCCGCGACGCGACACCTCTTCCAACTACAACATGGAAGGCCAGACCACGAAGGACATCGCGGCGCCGGGTGCGAGCATTCTGAGCACGACCAAAGCCTCTGCCAGTTCGTACGACACCATGAGCGGCACGTCCATGGCCGCCCCGTGCGTGGCGGGCGTGGCGGCGCTCGTGTTCGCGGCAAATCCGTACCTGAATGCCCAGGAGGCCTCGGACATCCTGACAAGCTCGGCCGTGGATTTGGGCGAGTCGGGTTGGGACGAGGTGTACGGCAATGGCGAGGTGAACGCGCTGGCTGCCGTGAAGGCGGCGCTCGGCACGTATTCGGCAGCCGAGCAGGCAGTCGATGCCGGTGGCCAGGGCGAAGCGGGTTCTTCGGGGTCGTCGGGCTCCGGTGGCCAGACGGGCGGGGGCGATGCCGGCTCTGGCACGAGTCCGGAAAAGAAATCGCTTGCCGGTGCCGCCATAACGCTTAACAAGACCTCGTACGTGTACACGGGCGTTGCCCATAAGCCCACGGTTTCCGTGTCGCTGGGGGGCAAGCGCCTTACGCGGGGCATCGACTATCGCGTGGGATACGTCTCAAATGTGAACGCCGGCACCGCAAAGGTGCTCGTGAAGGGCGTGGGTTGCTACCAGGGGACGTTAACCAAAACCTTCGCCATAGCGCGCGCCAACATAGCCGGCACATCGGGTTCTGCGAAGGCGCGCGTGGCCTCTATTGCCAAGCAGGCCTACACCGGCAAGGCCCTGAAACCCCAGCCCACCGTGAAGCTCGGTTCCAAAAAGCTCGTTCGCGGCACCGACTACACGCTGTCGTATAAGAACAACGTGAAGGCCGGAACCGCAACAGTCGTCGTGAAGGGCAAGGGCAACTATACGGGCACGGTCAGCGCGAAGTTCAAGATCGTTGCGCCAACGGTGAAGTACCGTGCGCACGTGCAGAATATCGGCTGGCAGGCTGCGGTGAAGGATGGCGCCCGCGCCGGCACCGTCGGCCGTGGCCTGCGTCTGGAGGCCCTGAAGGTGAACCTGGCTTCCAAGCCGGTAACGGGCTCGGTGAAATACCGCGCACGCGTGCAAGGTGGCGGTTGGCTGGCTTGGGTGAAGGATGGCGCCCGCGCCGGCACCGTTGGCCGCGGGCTGCCGCTCGAGGCCGTGCGCATAAAGCTTACGGGCAAGATGGCGGCAAGCTACGACGTGTACTATCGCATGCGTGTGCAAAAGTTCGGCTGGATGGGCTGGGCCAAGAACGGCGCCCGCGCAGGTACGGCCGGCTATGCGTACCGCATGGAGGCCATCCAGGTGAAGCTTGTCCCCAAAGCCGGCAAGGCCCCCGCTTCTGCGGCTGACAAGCCCGCATTCCGCACCCGTTCGTAAACTATCTGCGATTGCCCCTCCGCATGTATCAAGGGCACGTGTGTCAAGGGGACGTTTCTCTTGACACACACGGTCCGGCCAGCGGCAGGAACAAAAAAGCACGTTTGAGTGTGTGTCGAGGGGACGTTTCTCTTGACACACGGGACAGGCAGCGGCAGGAACGAAGTGCTCGTTGCGGGTGGATGGGGCCATTAGATCGGCCTTTTCAAGGCTTTCGCCGCACGAGGGCGGTGTTGCGGGTGGATTTAGCGCTTCCCGGGAGGCCCCCGGCGGCGTTTCCCCTGCTCGGCTTCTGGCGGCAACTCGCGAATCCACCCGCAACCCCCGTCTTCTGCCCGCAGGAGGTGGGAATCGGCGTTCCCACGGCCCCGTCCACCCGCAAGTCCGCCCTCGTTTCCACGAAGTGCGTGTTGCGGGTGGAAAGCGGCGTCCCCGTGGCCCCGTCCACCCGCAAGTCCGCCCTCGTTTCTGCGAGACCGGGGTTGCGGGTGGATGGGCTACGGTGCCGTGAAAAGCAGCACTGACCAAAGGAAATAGATCCGCGAAATCTCAATCAAGTTATACAAATATGTGTACTATGATTGCATAACGATCCGGCGAAGACGTTCCATGCTGACGGCGGCGGGTGCGGCCGAGTCCTCCGCAAGACCCTCCGCAGGGCCTTCCGCGAGACCTTCCACAGGGCCCTCCGCAAGACCCTCCGCAGGGCCTTCCGCGAGACCTTCCGCATGGGGTCAATCGCCGCAATCGGCATATGCATAGCTGGGGGTCTCCCGCGAGCCTGAGTAGTCGAGTATGTTACGCCCCCTTAACCCGAGCGTTCGGGGACAGCTTTCCCTATTGTTCGAACAGGACACGAAAACGCTGTCTCGGCGCTTTCGCACACCATGAGCGGCCGTATCCAGGCGGCTGGAAAGGAGTTCTTCATGCCCGACAACACCGTATTCGACTCCGTCTTCAAGACCATGATGCAGAAAACTCCCCGGCTTATCGTCCCCTTCATCAACGAGGCGTTCGGCAGGAGCTACGCGCTTGACGATCCCATCCTGCGAATCGACAACGAACACGAGGGCCCTCTCGGCAAGAACATCACCGATTCGATGCTGCGCTTGGGGGACAAGATTTACCATATCGAATGCCAGAGCACGCCGGAGACCGACATGGTGGTGCGCATGGTTGAATACGATTTCGCGATCGCCCTCGAAGAGGCCATTCGGGCCGGCGCTCCCTACGAGATGAACTTTCCCGAATCCTGCGTCCTGTTCCTGCGGCACACCTCGAAAACCCCCGACGAGCTGCAGATGAAGGTGAATCTTCCGAGCGGCGAATCGTTCATGTACGCTTCGCGCGTGGTGAAGGCCCAGCGCTTCAGCAGCGACGACATCTTCGAGAGGGGCTTGTTGCTTCTGCTGCCCTACTACCTGATGCGCTACGAGGGCCAGCTCTCGGAGATAGACGGCGACGATGTGCGCACAAGCGAGCTCGTGGCCGAATGCGCCGAACTGCGCGCGGGTCTGGAATCGGAGACGCTCGCCAAAGGCGATTCCCTGCTCTACGAGCAGCTGGTCGAGCTTATAATAAAGGTGACCGATCACTTGCTTGCCAAGCACGAAACCTTGCGGAGGAAGGTGAGGCGAACCATGGGCGGAGAAGTGCTGGAGCTTATGAGGGAGCGCGCCGAGCGCCTTGAACGCGAGGCGGAAGAGCGCGGCCGCGAGCAGGGCGTCGAGCAGGGCCGGGAGCAGGGCCTGGAACAAGGCATCGATGCGTTGGCGTCGCAGCTGCGGGCGCGCGGAATAGACGAAAACGTCATAGAAGAGGCGATGGCCGCCGCACGAAAACAGTAGCGCGCGCCCTCTTGGCGCTCGTGCTGCGGCAAGAAAACCACCTCCTCGGCACAGTGCACTTAGGTATAATGTTCTTGGCGGGGGTCGCGGAATCAGTGAAGCCTGAGACCTGGTTCTCTTCAAGGAGGATCGCGCCCCGCTTTTCGCTGCTTTGCGCGATTGCCGGACGGCAACCACTCGCCTAACCGAAATCGGCATTGCCAATCCGCTTCGCGCCATGTCGTACCGCATAATGTCGTGCCATGCCGTGCTGCATCGCATCGCGCAGGACCGCGCCGCGCCGCGCCGCATCGCACCACACCGCGCCGCGCCGCGCCGCATCGCATCGCGCGATTCGCTCAGCACCGCGCCGCGCCGCATCGCATCGCGTCATGTCGAAGTGCAGGGCACATTGCAGCAGGGCGGGGAGCTCGCCGCGAAGGCGAAGCGCTCTTCGCAATTCGGGCTTCCTTGATGCAAGGAGGTTGCAATGTATTGTGTAGGAATCGACGTCGCGAAATACAAGCACTCGGCTGCGGTCATCGGCGAACGGGGCGAGCGGTTGCTTGTCGGCTTCGACTTCATGAACGACGCAGAGGGGTTCGCTGCATTTTTGAAGCAGCTCGAAACGATTGGCGTCTTGCAGCGACAGGCCCATGAGGGTGGCGACAACCCGACGGCTCCAGAACCGGATGGGCCGAAGTCGCATCTTCGCGAAAGCGACCTGCGGGAATCGCATCCCGAGCTCTCGAACGCCCTCGAACCGCACCACGAGCACCCCGTCGGTGTGTGCCTGGAGGCAACGGGCCATTACGGCCGCAACCTCGTCGAATTCCTGAAAGCGCACGGCATGGAGGTCTACGAGGTGAACCCCCTGCTCACAAGCAATTGGCGCAAAGCCATGAACATCCGAAACGTGAAAAACGACCGCGTAGACGCCGAGGCCCTGGCGCTTTGGCTCTATGCCGGCAACCCCGCTCGCCACTACCACGAGAAATCCCGCATGGACGATTTGCGCTCGCTCACGCGTTTCCGCTTCTATGTGTCGCGCGTTTCCGGCGATTGCAAACGCAAGGCCGTTTCGCTTCTCGACATGCTCTTCCCCGAATACCATCGCCTGTTCGCCGACTGTTTTTGCAAGGCCTCCATCGCGGTTCTGAAGAAGTGGCCAGGCGCCCGCGCCCTATCCGGTGCCAGCGCGTCTTCGATTGAGGAAGAGCTGCGTGCGGCCTCGCGCAATTCCTTTGGCTACGCAAAGGCGCAAGACCTGCAACGAGCTGCCCGGTCTTCCATTGGGCAGAGCAGCGAATATCTGGAATTCCAGCTGCGCCAGCAACTGGCGTTCATCGAATTTGCCCAAGAACAGCTTGCCGCAATCGACCGCGTGCTCGCACGCGCGGTCGAAGGCGAGCTGATAATGAGCATTACGGGAATCGGCGTGGTATGCGCAGCGGGCATATTAAGCGAGCTCGGCGGAATATCGCGCTTTTCCCGTGCCGCCCAGATCGTGGCGTTTGCGGGCTGCGATCCTTCGGTATACGAATCGGGCGAGTTCGAGGGCACGCGCGCCCATCTGTCGAAGCGCGGGTCGCGCTATCTGCGGTGGTACCTGTGGGTGGCCGCCGACCGCGCCCGCCGTTACGACCCTGCGCTGCATGCCTATTACGAGAAGAAGCGCGCCGAAGGCAAATGCCACAAGGTTGCCGTAAGCGCCGTCGTGCGCAAGCTGTGCGCCATCGTCTTTGCCGTGTACCGCGATGGCAAGCCCTATGCATGCAGGGCCGATTCGCAATAGCATCGTTGTCGCTCTTGCGCCAGTGCTGCGAAATGTCGTATAAAGAACGTGTGGAAAACGCCTGCAGGGCGCTTTTTCGCAGTGGGTCAAAGCCGAAGGATAGCGGGGACCACATGGCAGCAGAAAACACGACACCGTTCCAGAATCCCGGCCAGCAAGAGCAAAGCCAGCAAACGCCCGGCCAACCGGCGTCCGGCCAGGTGCAGGCGCCCGACCAACCGGCCCCCGGCCAGCAGCTTGCCCCCAACCCGCAGGCATTCGGTCAGCCGGCCCCGGGCTACGTGCCGCCCGAACCCATCGATGGCGTCGACCCCGAAGCCCTCGCGGCAATGAAAAACCTGGAAGAGCGCCGCAAGCGCAAACGCCGCAAGCGCATCATAATCATCGTGGTCGTCTGCCTGGCGGCGCTGCTGCTGGCGATAATCGGGCTGGTTACCTGCGCGGCCCGCTCCGTCATGGAAACCGTGCAGAGCGAGATGCAGACCGCAGTCGTCACGCGCTCGGAGCTTTCCCCGGCCGTGCAGGCCACGGGCAACGTGAAGCCGGGTTCGCGCGTGGCCATTACGCCCGAGGTGGCGGGAATCGTGCAGGACGTTCGCGTGGTGGAAGGCCAGCACGTGGAAGCGGGCGACGTGCTGTTCACCCTGAAAAACACCGAACTGGAAAAATCCGTGGCCGATGCCCGGTCGGCGCTGGACAAGGCGCATCAGGCCCTGAACCACGCACAGGCAAGCGTCGATGCCGCGTGGACCTCGTACAACGATGCGGTGGATGCCTATAACAGGTCCATCGAAACCATGGAAGATGCCGAGGCGCGTGCCGAAGCGGATGCGAACCGCGCCTACAGCGCGGCCTACGACAAGGCGATCGACGCCATTCCCAAATCGGCCACGAAGGCCGAGCGCAAGCAGCTGGTGGAAGAGGCGAAGCAGCTTGCCCAGATGGCCTACAACGAAGCCTATGCCGCCGCAGGCGTGGTGGACCCGGGCTCGTTCGACCATAGCACCTACACCTCGGCTATCGACACCGCGAATTCCGCCGTCGTCGAAGCCGAGGGAGGTGTGTCGGATGCCCAGCGCTCCTACAACTACGCCGTGGAAGAAGCCGACAAGCGCACGGTGCGCGCGCCGGTTGCGGGCACGCTGCTGGCCTTGTCCGTGGTGCCCGGCTCGGCTGTCGGCGGTGCAGCGGGTGGGACGTCCACCGCAGGCGACACGCTTGCCGAAATCGGCAACCTGGCATCGCTGAGCATCGATATAGAAGTGAACGAAATCGACGTCTCGAACGTTACGGTGGGCCAGCGTGCCCAGGTGTCCTTCACGGCCGTCCCCGATTTGCAGCTGGAAGGCAGCGTAACGTCGGTCGCCTCGGTTGCCTCGGGGTCTGGGGGCGATGCGAACGCGGCAACGGGCAGCACCGGGGTTGTAACGTACAAGGCAACCGTGGCCATCGACCATCCCGACGAGCGCCTGAAGCCGGGCATGTCGGCCAGCGTGAAAATTGCGACAAGCGATGCGCCCAGCGTGCTCGTTGTTCCCGCCGAGGCGCTCATAGAAGACGGCGCATCGGCATATGTGCTGGTCGTGCGCGACGGGAACAACCTAGACATGGAACAGCGCGAAGTCGTTGTGGGCGAGCGCTCGGGTTCGCAGGTGGCAATCGATGAGGGCTTGGAAGAAGGCGAAACCGTGGTCACCTCGCCCGCCATCGTCGAAGCCGCGCTCGGGTCGGGTGCTGCCGCCAGTTCGGCAGCGCGCTAGGCGTCGGGCGTGATGCAACCATGGCCATTCCCGTAATAGACATACGCAACGTGCACCGCATCTACGAATCGGCTGCTGGCTACGTGCATGCCCTGCGGGGAGTGTCGCTGCAGGTGCAGCGCGGCGAACTGCTGTGCATCATGGGCCCGTCGGGTTCGGGCAAATCCACCCTCATGAACACAATCGGCTGCCTGGACACGCCCACCACGGGCACCTATCTGCTGGAAGGGCTGAACGTTTCGCTGCTTTCCGACGACGAGCTGGCCGAGCTGCGGGCAACGCGCTTGGGCTTCGTGTTCCAAAGCTTCAACCTGCTGCCTCGCTCCACCGTGCTGCGCAACGTCGTCTTGCCGCTTACCTTCACGGACCTGCCGCGCGCAGAGCGCAAATCCCGCGCCGAAGCGGCTCTGGCTGCCGTGGGCTTGCCGGCTGCGTACTTCAAGCATCGGTCCAACGAGCTGTCGGGCGGGCAGATGCAGCGCGTGGCCATAGCGCGCGCCCTGGTGAACGACCCGGCAGTCATCTTGGCCGACGAGCCGACCGGCAACCTGGATTCGGCAACGGGCCGCATGGTGCTGGAAACCTTCCTGCGCCTGAAGTCCGAGGGAAAGACCATCGTGCTTATCACCCACGACCCCGAAGTGGCCGCATGGGCCGATCGCGTCGTGCACATCCGCGACGGCATGCTGCTCACCGACGAAGAGGAACGCCAGCATGCCGCGCGCGCCGGCGAAAGGGGGAACACATGAAAGCGGTCGACCTCCTGGCCGAGACGGTTTCGTCGTTCAGGTCCAACAAGGCGCGCAGCCTGCTGACCATCCTCGGCGTGGTCATCGGCATATCGGCCGTCATCGCCATGACGGCCCTCATAGGCGGCGTGAAGACGGCGCTCGTCGGCGAAATGGGCCTGTCGCAGGCGCGTCTGGTGAATGCCTATTGCGACTACGGGCGCGCCATGAATCTGGCCGACGTGCACGACATGTCGATGGCGCTGGACGGGTATTTCGAGGTAATCGGCCCGACGACGTCTTCGAGCGCCAGCGTTTCCTCGTCCACGAAAACCGGAGACGGCTACGCGAACGGCGTCCTCCCGCAGCATGCGGACATAAACGGCATGCACCTGACGCAAGGCCGCTTCTTCTCGCAAGGCGAATACGATCGCGGCAGTTTGGTGGTGGTCCTGGACCAAGCGGGCGTGAAGCACCTGTTCGGGTCGGAGAATGCGCAGGCCGTGGGCCAGACGGTGCAAATCGGCGGTGCGGACTACGAGGTCGTCGGCGTGCTGGAATCGGCCAGCGCTTCAAGAAGTTCCAGCACCGTCTACCTGTACCTGCCGTTCACCACCTGCGCGCAGCGCATCAGCGGCACCATGGACGTTTCCGGGGTGGAGGCGCTGGCGCGCGAAGACGTAGATGTGGAAGCCGCCGCCACCGCGATCCGCTCATGGCTGGTCGACCGCTTCCGCATACCCGAAGGCCAGATGGAGGAGTCGCTGTACGTCGTTACGATGAAGTCCATCATGGACCAGCTCGACACCCTGATGGCCTCCTTCCAGCTGCTCATGACGGCCGTCGCCTCCATTTCGCTTCTGGTGGGCGGCATCGGCATCATGAACATGATGCTGACCAACGTGACCGAGCGCATTCGCGAAATCGGCCTGCGCAAGGCGCTCGGCGCTCGTCGGCGCGACATAACGCGCCAGTTCCTGCTGGAATCGATTGGCCTCACGCTTATCGGGGGCGTGTTCGGCATAGTGCTGGGCCTGCTCGGGGCGCTCGGGCTGAGCGGTTTGGCAGGTGCGGCGCTTGGCGAGGGCTCCACCATGACCATAACGCCTTCCATCGGCATCGATTCCATCGCCATGGTCGTGGGCATCTGCGTGCTCATCGGCGTGGTGTTCGGCTATTATCCCGCCCGCCGCGCCGCCAAGCTCGACCCCGTGGAATCGCTGCGCTACCAATAGGGCGGCAAGGCCGGCCCGCAACGCCCCCCGCCAGTGCACGGGGTGGCTCTTCGGTGCGCTGCCGGTGAAGTGCGCGATGTGGAAAAGGGTCAGACCCTTTTCCACATTTTCTCTCTCTGCCCCCGCATGCCGGCAGGGCGAAAGGGGCCAAAAGGGCAGCGACTCTCCTGCCGTTACTGCCCATGGCCCTGCCAGCGGCGGGGACGGGGAGGGGGGATTCGGGCTTGGATTCGGCTTTGCCCGAGTATTTAACAGAATTTGTGCCCGCAGAATCGCCCTCACCCCTCTTCTCGTCCCCTCCGCTGGCAGGGCCGTGGGAAGTAGCCTCATGCCAGGGCGGGGGCGTGCTGCGCTAAGCGACAGCTGCGCTTGTGTCGGGCAGATTGGTATAATTAGCCTAATTGCACGGAGGGAGGGCGTATAAGGCTTGCATTCACCATAGTCCTGCTCGTTTTTGCCATAGCGCTGCTGGTGTGCGCAATCGTTGCTTTGCGCCTTCGGGCAAAAAAGCCCATCGCCGGCAATGTGGCGGCCTTGCTCGTGGCGGTTATGCCCCCGGTCGTCGGAAACATCATAATCATCGTGTCGACCAGCGCACCCCTGTCTGTGGTGGGGATGTACCTGTGTTTCTACGGCACGGATTCCATTGTCCTTACACTGCTCTGGTTCACGCTGTGTTACTGCTCGATTGACGATCGCAGGAAAATCAGCTGGATCGTGCCCTCGGCCATTGTCGCTGTGGATGTCGTGCAGCTTGCCCTGAATCCGATAACGGGCTTCGCTTTCGGCGTGCGCGAACTTGTCGTGGAAGATGCGCTGTACTATGCCCCCGATGCCTACTTCGGCCTGGCGTTTCATCGTATTTCCGGATACATCATGATCGCGGCCATCGCGGGAATCTACCTGTACAAGATTGTTAAATCCCCGCGCATCTATCGGGAACGCTATGTCGTCATCCTTATCTCGGTGCTCATAGCAGCGCTTTGGCAGGGCTTCTACGTTGCTTCGGGCGAGCCTATCGACCAGTCCATGGTCGCTTTCAGCGTGGCCGCGCTGCTCATTTTCTACTTCGCCCTGTTCTATCGGCCGTTCCGCCTGCTGGACAGCATGCTTTCGCGCATCGTTTCCAACATGAGCCAGGCCGTGTTCTTCTTCGAGGACAACACCGAATGCATCTATGCCAACGGCGCGGGCTATGCTCTGCTGAAATTGCCGAAGGACATTGAAATTCCCCCGGGCACCACGGACCTGCTCGTGAATAAGCTCGGCCCGTGGAGGCACAAGGTCGGAGAATCGTGGACGGACACGCGCCGCATCGTGGAAGACGGCGAAGAGTGCTTCTACGAGCTGCAGATGCAGCAGGTCAGCGACTATGAGGGTCGGCATATCGGCGCGGCCTTCACGGTGCGCGATGTTACCGAAGCGGAGCGCAAGCTGCAGCGCGAACGGCACCAGGCAACTCACGATGCACTTACCGACCTGTACAACGAGAGGCACCTCTTCGAATGCGCGCGCACGATAATCGACGAGAACCCCGATACGCCCTATGTTGTGGTGGGCATGGACATTAAAGAATTCAAGCTGGTCAACGACATTTTCAGCAAGGAATACGGCGATCGAGTGCTTTGCGCGCTCGCCGACGCGATGCGCGCAGCCGCCACGCC
>DMNP01000134.1:0-774 GCA_003452695.1 Eggerthellaceae bacterium | reverse complement strand
CCGCCACGCCCGGCTCGGCCTATGGGCGCATCGGCAGCGACAAGTTCGGCTTCATTGCCCGCGCCGATAGCTTTTCGGCCGACCGGGTGGAACAAGAGCTTCTGCACTTCACCTTCGAGGGAATGGACGGCAATTTCCCCATAATCATTCACATGGGCGTGTACGAGGTTACCGAGCCCGACTTGGCCCCAGACGTCATGTTCGACCGCGCATTCATGGCGCTTGCCTCGATTAAGCAGGAAATGAACGTGCGCGCGGCATGCTACACCGACGAAATGCGCGATCGCGTGCTCTGGTCCCAGACCATTTCGTCGCAGCTCGATTACGCCATCGAAACCGGCCAGATCCAGCCGTACCTTCAACCGCAGGTAGATGCCGAGGGCAACATCGAAGGCGCCGAAGTGCTCGTGCGCTGGATTCATCCCGAAGAAGGCTTCCTTTCGCCTGCGCGCTTCATCCCCGTGTTCGAGGAAAACGGCATGATCGCGCGGTTGGACACGCACATGTGGGAATGCGCCTGCCGCATTCTAAGGGAATGGCAGAGCCGCGGCATCGACTATTTCCTGTCTGTGAACATCTCGCCGAAGGACTTCTACTTCGTGGACGTGTTCGGCACGATAAGCCAGCTGGTCCGGCGATACGGAGTGGACCCTGCCAAACTGCGCCTGGAAATTACCGAGGCCGTTATGATGTCCGACCTGGAAACCCGCTTGCAGATAATCGAGAAGCTGCGCGCCAGCGGCTTCCTTGTGGAAATGGACGACTTCGGCAGCG
>DMNP01000363.1 GCA_003452695.1 Eggerthellaceae bacterium | reverse complement strand
CCATGCGGGTCAGGCCCGCCATGGGCTCGCCCTGGCTGCCCGTGGTCAGCACGAGGATTTCCTCGTCCGGGTAGCGGTCGAGGTCATCGACGTCGATCAGGCACTCCTCCGGAATGCGCAGCTCGCCGATGTCCATCGCGACGTGGCTCACATTGACCATGCTGCGGCCGATGAAGCACACGCGGCGGCCAAAGCTGATGGCGGAGTCGATCACCATCTGCATGCGATGGATGTTGGAGGCGAACATGGCGACGATGACGCGGCCCTTCGCCTGCTCGAACATGTTCTCGAAGGTGCGGCCGATCTTGATCTCGCTCATGGTGTAGCCGGGGCGTTCCACGTTGGTGGATTCGCACAGCATGGCCAGGACGCCCTTGGAGCCCAGCTCGGCCAGGGTCTGCAGGTCGGTGATCTGCCCGTCGATGGGCGTGTAGTCGATCTTGAAGTCGCCGCTGCACACCACGGTGCCGGCGGGGCAGGTGAGGGCGATGGCGCACGCTCCGGCGATGGAGTGGCTGACGTGGATGAATTTCGCGGTAAATTTGCCCAGGCGCACCTCGTCGCGGGGCTGCACAACCTGCATATTGATGCCGTTGATGCGGTGTTCCTTGAGCTTGAGGTCGACCAGGGCGAGGGTCAGCCGCGTGCCGTAAAGCGGCGCGGGAACCTGTCGAAGAATATACGGCGTGGCGCCGATGTGGTCTTCATGGCCGTGCGTGAGCAGATAGCCGCGTACATTCTTTTTCTTATTGACCAGATACGTCACGTCCGGGATGACGAGGTCGACGCCCAGCATATCCTCCTTGGGAAAGATGCTGCCGCAGTCCACAACCACGATGTCGTCCTCGTATTCAAAGACATACATGTTCTTGCCGATCTCGTCGACACCGCCGAGGGAGACAATGCGCAGCTTGCTGACGGGCTGGCGGGCATTTGTCTGATTCATGGGACTCCTCCTTTCACAGGGGAAGGCAGAGGGGAAGAGGGCAGGCGCAAAGCCTGTCCGTAATGCAAAGAACAATCACACAAAATCGGGCGACGGACTGACACCCAATCCACAAAGTCGTGATATGTACGATTCTCACAGCGCAGAGCAGGAGCCTGCCCTGTATGATGATTTATTATAACATAATATGCGCTCAAATGACAATGAATAAAACGGTCATCTCTGTGCCATATTTAGCGAAAACCAGAAATCAGGTGCATTTCAGCGGCTGAAACCGGGAAAAGATGGCCAGTATGAAGCGTAGTGCCTCTCCGGATACCGCCCAGCTTCAGCTTGCCGGGGCATCACGGCGCGCCTTCCCGTGCACGGAAAGCAGACAGAAAACAGCCGCGCCGGTTGTCTGCGCGGGCGCAATGCGGTATAATGGCGCGGAGGAACACATCCCGTGAGAAATAAAGCGCACGGAGGAGACGCCATGCGAGACCTCTATATCCGCAGCATGAGTCTGCGGGAAATGCCCCCGGCGGACAGCTGGCTGAGCGCGCTGCCCGTGGTTCGCCATCTGGCGGCGGAAGGACTCACCTTTCACAGGCAGGTGACTTTTCTGGTCGGGGAGAACGGGGCGGGAAAGTCCACGCTCATTGAGGCCCTTGCGATCTCGCAGGGCTTCAACGCCGAGGGCGGCAGCAGGAACTTCAACTTCACCACCGCCGCGACGCACTCCGACCTCCACAGCTATCTGCGGGTGACGCGCGGGGCCGCCTATCCGAGAACCGGGTATTTTCTCCGCGCGGAGAGCTTCTACAACGTCGCGTCGAACATCGACGACATGGACGCCGAGGGCGGCGGGCCGCGCGTGATCGACAGCTACGGGGGCGTCTCGCTTCACAGACAGTCGCACGGCGAGAGCTTCATGTCGCTCGTGGAAAACCGCTTCGGCGGGAAGGGGCTCTACATACTCGACGAGCCCGAGGCGGCGCTTTCCCCTATGCGCGTCATGGGCCTCATAGCGCACATGAAGCGCCTCGTAGACGACGAATCCCAGTTCCTGGTGTCCACGCACTCGCCGATGCTCATGGCGTTCCCGGGCGCCGACGTCCTGCTCGTCGGAGACGGCGGTATCGAGCGCGTGGACTACCGTGATACGGAGCACTACCAGGTCACGCGCAGGTTCCTCGAGGACCCCGAGCGGATGTTCCGCTACCTGTTCGAGGGCTAGCGGGAGCGCACGAGCGCATCTAACCTCACCTTGGTCTGGGCTTCGCCCGGAATGCGGCGCTGCGCGACGTCGATGAAACTTGCGCTCGCGGCGCCGGCGAGCCGTAGCTCGCATTACGCGATCATCGGCGATGCATGGAACGGTTATCGGCGCATCGCGGAATCCCGATCGGATAAGCGTGCCGTAAGCAGCCAGTCCGCACATTTAAGAGAACGTTGCTGTGAATAAAAATGGACATATCGATTTCACGTGCATGGTCTTCACAGACAGATATCTAAAATCTAAAATCTAGCCTCAACAGAGATTTACTGTCAGACTATGTATATTCCAATTTGGCCGTAAATGTGGTATAAACATACGTGCCGGAGGGGTTCGCCCCAAAGGCTCCAAGTCGGCGGGGCTTTCCCCGCCATTTTCTTTACCCGAAGTCGAAAGGCACTTTGTATAGCGCGCATCCTGAGCTGTTTCCACGATGAAACGGGCGAGGAGGATATGCGTGCGGGCTACTACATGGTTGCCATGGTGCTCCACGACCAGGAAATCCCCATCAGCGAGTACATCCAGAAGTACAAGGAGAGGCTCGCTAGCTCTGGCCTTGAAGACGTGCCGTTCCACATGTCGGACTTGCTTCACGGCCACGAGGGCTACGAGGGCATGGACCTCGCGGACCGCAAGAGGATGCTCGTGGCGTTCGGCACGTTCGTGAGGACGCTTCCGATTGAATACCATGTATTCCGCTACACGGACTTCGACGTGAAGAACCCCGACCAGCTTGCCAGCCGGCTCGGCGGCGACGTCGAGGCATACATCAAATCGAACCTGTCTCGTTTTCGGGAATTCGATGAGGTTGCGGTCTATTACGATGGCGGCCAGAAATCTGTGAACAAGGCTTTGAGGAACGCCTTCGACGCTGCCCTTGCGAGCAACGTGGCGACTTACAAGAAACCTAGATACGAGGACAAGTGCCTGTACCAGGCTGCGGATTACTTCTGCTCGATAGAGCTGGCCGCCAAGCGATACGAGAGCGGGTCTGTCTCGTCGACGTACAACAAGTTCTTCGGCGATTGGAAGAGCTTCAGGGCGAACTACCTCAAGATCGCCAAGCGCAAGCGCATCGGCTAATCTGTCGCGCTATTACCTTGCTGCCTCGTAGGGCTCGCACTCTCATCCCATTACCATGTCGATGAACTTCTTCTTCGGCACGTACCAGCGGCTGCCTCCAACCTGAACGGCCGGAAGCCCGCCCTCGCGGCAGAGCACCCGGATGTGCTGCGGGGACATCCCGCTGATTGCGGAGATGTGGGCCGGCGTTAGCAGGTCCGGGTAGTCTTCCAGGAAGGCTTTCGGCTTTGGCTGCTCGGCAGGCACAGCTGGAACGACGGCTTCGCCCGTGGGCGGCGTCACGGTGTATCGTCCCTCTGCGTTCACCGTTACGGCGTATCCCACGGTTTCAAGCGCTCTCGGTAGTCATTTTCTAGCCTCTTTCCCTCAGAATCAGTATCGCGTTTTGCCTGATAGATGAGTACTGCACCGCAAGCAAAAGTGGGGATATTTCCGGGAATATGTTTGGGGATATTCGCTAGAAACCCCCAGTCCTTCGTAGTACCTGATAGTACCCCTGAGCTGGGAAAACGAGATTCGGGGTACTCCTCTGACCTGGGCATTTTACTCCTGGCAGCCATGAGGTCAGGGGTT
>DMNP01000373.1 GCA_003452695.1 Eggerthellaceae bacterium | reverse complement strand
GCCGAAGCCAAGCCCGAATCCCCTTTCCCCGCCCCGGGGCCCCTGCGGGACCGCGGCCCTGCGACCGGGAGCTTCATAGCGGGTCATGTCCGATGAAGGCGCCGTTCCATTTCCGATTTACCAGCTATTCCCACGATGGAGGACTACATGAAAGGCAATGCGGGAAATATCGTACTCATCGGCATGCCGGGCGCGGGCAAATCCACGCTGGGCGTGGTGCTGGCCAAGATACTGAACAAGGACTTCCTTGATGCCGACCTGGCCATTCAAAAACGCTATGGCAAGACCCTGCAGGGCATTATCGACGAGCGGGGGGTGCAGGGGTTCATCGAAGCGGAGAACCAGGTGCTCTGCGGCCTTGAACCCGAGAACTGCGTGGTGGCAACCGGCGGCAGCGCGGTGTATTCCGACGAGGCCATGCGCCATCTTGCCGAAACGGGTACGGTGGTCTATTTGGAAATATCCTACGAATCGCTGGTGGGGCGCCTGATCGATTTGGACGAGCGCGGCGTCGTGCTGAAGGGCGGCGTTTCCATGAGCCTGCGCGATTTGTACGACGAGCGCAAGCCGCTGTACGAACATTATGCCCAGCACACCGTGAACATCGATGACCTGAGCATAACTGCCGCCGCCCGAAAGGTGGCCCGCGCAATACCCATGCAATAGGTTATGGTGCGTTTGGCTAGCGTTCGAGCGCTTCGTCGATGGCCTTCAGGTTCAAATCGACGAACGCGGGCTTCACGCAAGAGCGGATGGCGCTGCGCAGGTCGTCCACGTTCAGCGGCAGATGGCCGGTGCCGATGGCGCAGGCCAGCAAAACCGTGTTCAGGGCCTTGCGGTTGCCCACGCGTTTCAGGATGGCCTCGTCGGGGACGATGACCAAACGCCCGGATTCCATGTCTACGCAGCGGCACAGTTGCTCGATAATGCGCGCGCCGCGGTACGGTTCGGGGCTGAGCGCCGCGGTGACCGGCTGGATTGCCGTCGTCGCGCTGACGAGCACGCCCGAAGGGGCCAGGTACGGCAGCACGCGAGCGCCTTCGGAGGGCTCGAATGCCACGACCATATCGGCCGTTTCGCGCGCGATAAGCGGGGAGTGCACTTCTTCGCCGTCGTTGCCCATGCGCACGTGCGATACCACCGAGCCGCCCCGCTGCGCCATGCCGATGGTCTCGGCGGTGCGCACGTGCCAGCCCTTTTCCAAGGCCGCCTGCGCAAGGACCTTCGCTGCGAGCACCGTGCCCTGCCCGCCCACGCCGGTCAGCATGATGTTAAGCATTCCTGTCCTCCTTTTCCTGCGCGTCGGCCGCTTCTATCCGGTCCATCCGGACCGTCTGGTCGGCTGGAATGTCCTGAATCCGGATAGCCTCGAAGGGACAAACCTGCGTGCACAGGTCGCATCCATTGCATTGCGCGGCATCGATGAAAGCCTGGCCGCGATTGCCACTGCGCTCGCCTTGGGCCGTCGTGTCGAAACCGATTGCCGGGCAGCCGATTTCGGTGATGCACTTCTTGCAGCCCGTGCATATGGCGGGGTCTATGACAACCGGGTCGTTGGGGGCCACCAGCTGCACGCAGGGAGATTCGAAGATTACCGCGGATGGGCCGTCGTAGGAGATGGCGGCCTTCGCGGCCACCACGGAAGCGTCTTTGTCCAGCGGGTTTGCGCGGAAGACCCGCCTGAAGCCCATCGCGAGCAGCGCCGCTTCGATGTCGAGCGGCCGGTTCTGTTCGCCCATCAGCGTGTATCCCGTTCCAGGATGCGGTTGGCTGCCCGTCATGGCGGTGGTGGCGTTGTCCAGCACCATCACGCTTATGTCGTGGCCGTTATACGCTGCGTTGGCAAGGCCCGTCATCCCGCTTGCGAAAAACGTGGAGTCGCCGACGAAGGCGACGGCCTTCTTGTCGGGGTCCGCCACCGCGAAGCCCTGTGCCATCGTGATGCCCGCACCCATGCACAGGCAGGTGTCCACGGCGTCGAGCGGCCTGGCGTTTCCCAGCGTGTAGCAGCCAATGTCGCCGCAGAGGACGGCCGGCGTCTTGCGAAGCGCCTGTTTCACGGCGTAGAAGGCGCCGCGATGCGGGCAGCCCGGGCAGAGCACGGGTGGGCGGGTGGGCAAGGTGGCAGGGTCGATGACGGGCGAAGACGGCGATTCGTAGCCTGCCGAACCGCCCCCTTGTTCCATTGCCTCCCGCGCGTCCAGCGCTTCGGATCTGCGCCACATGCGCAGGCGCCCCGACAGCCCCAGGAATTTCTCGATGCGTGTCGCAATATCGTCCACGTCGTTCTCGCCGCGGTCGCGGGCGTCGCCCGTAAGCTTTCCGCGTACTTCGTAGGCAGCATGTGTGCGCCCTGCCAAGCGCGCGAGCGCATCCTCTATTACGAAATCCAGTTCCTCGAACACCAAGATGTTGCGCAATCCGCGAACGAACTCCGACACGGTTTCCTCGGGGAAGGGATATGCCAGCCCCACCTGCATGAAGCGGTACGGCGGCATGCTTATGCCGGCTTGCTGTGCACGGTCTTCGACCATGCGCAGGGCTTCGCGTGCATAGGCTGCGCTGATGCCGCCGGCTATGATGCCGTAGGTGGCGTCGGTGGGGCCTTCAATCGGGTTGAAGGCTTCGAAGCGCTTCTCCACGGCGAATGTGTGGGCGATTTCGGGCAGGCGGGCGTTAATCTCTCCATGCGCTTCGAAGGCCCGCCGGGGAAAGATCACCCACTTCTGCGGGTCTCGCTCGAAGCCGTTTTCGGGGATGGCGCGCGCTTCCGTGGCGTCTGCCACGTCGAAGAACGCCGATGCGTGATCCACGCGCGTGGTCGGGCGCACGATAACGGGCGTGTGGAAGCGCTCCGACAGGTCGAAGGCTGCTTGCACCATGGCGAAGGCCTGCTCGGGCGTGGCCGGATCCAGCACGGGCACCTTTGCAAATGCGGCAAAACGGCGCGTGTCCTGCTCGGTTTGCGATGAAATGGGCCCCGGGTCGTCTGCCACGACGAGCACGAGCCCGCCGCGCACGCTTACATAATTCAGGCTGAGCAGGGCATCGCTTGCCACGTTCAGGCCCATCTGCTTGCACGTGAACAGACCGCGTGCACCTGCAAGCGAAGCCCCGAACAGCAGCTCGAGGGCCGCCTTTTCGTTCGTCGACCATTCCACATGCACGCCGTGCGCGCTGCCCTGGGCGTGCAACCGTGCAACGGTTTCGACGATTTCCGAGGACGGCGTGCCTGGATAGCCCGCCACCACGGCAACGCCCGCCTCGAGCGCTGCATGGGCAATGGCTTCGTTTCCCATCAGGAGTTTCTTCGTCATACTTCACCTCGTGAACATAGGGGTGCATGCGGGTGCGCGGACCTTGCCGCCATGGCAACGTGCGGAAAGCCGGGGCGTTCGGGCCTTGCGCTTCGGCTGCCGTCCGCGCGAGCGGGGGAGCGCCTCTTTCAACGTGCCCGAAAGCGAGCGAAGGCGCGCTTAGGCTTCGGCCATCGCCTGCTTGAAGTCCAGGATTTTCTGGCGAGCCGCATCGTCGCCGGTGCCGAGCATCTGCACGGCCAAGATGGCAGCATTCTTGGCGCCGTTAATGGCCACGCAGGCCACGGGCACGCCGCTCGGCATCTGCACCATCGACAACAGCGAGTCCAATCCGCCCAGGTCGCTCGTCTTCATCGGAACGCAGATAACCGGGCAAGGCGTATATGCTGCAACGACACCGCCCAGGTGCGCGGCCTTGCCCGCCGCAGCGATGATCACCTTCATGCCCCGCTCGTGCGCCGTCGACGCCCATTCGTGCACTTCCGCGGGCTTGCGATGCGCGCTGGCAATCTTCACCTCGTAGGGCACGTCGAATTCGTCGAGCTGCTGCATGCATGCTTCCATGGTGGGCATATCGGATTTCGAGCCCATGATAATCCCGACTACGGGCTGGTTGTCTGCCATAGCTTTCTCTGTCCTCTCTGTCTTGTTCGGGCCATCGCATCATTATAATGTGTGTTTGAACATGAGCGGAGGAAACGAGATAAGTGTGAAGGCAGATAAAATGGGGAATCGTATGCTGGCCGGGTCGCGGGTAGCAACGGGGGGTCGTATGCTGTCGTCCGGGTGGATTCTTGCAGGCAAGTTTGCGGTTGCGCTGGCGGCGGTTGCGCTTGCCCTCGCCTGCAGCGCATGCGCGCAAGCATCGCCTGTGGCATCGGGGTCGAGCGAAGCGGGCGCCACCTCGGGCTCGCTGTCCGCAGCTTCGGTTGCCCCGTCGCAGGCAACCGCCCCTGCGTCCGATTCGGCATCGGCTTCCACCGCGTCGGCATCTGCAGCTTCGGCCTCGTCGCAGGCGTCTTCTGCGGCTAAGGTCGCGCAGGCCCGTGCCGCATTGGTTCTGACCGAGGATTTCCGCGCAAGCTTGGACCATGGTCCCAAGAGCCCCGAATTCCAGAAGTACATCGTGCTGCACGACACCGAAAGCGATGGCGATGCCACAGGCGTCGTGGACTATTGGGAAAATGCCGGCAGGTTTGTGTCCGCGCACTTCGTCATCAACAAGGACGGCTCCATCGTGCAATGCGTGCCTCTGGATAGAATCGGGCATCATGCCGGCTATGGCGACACCGGCCACAACGGGCAATTCGGCGTTGTCGAAGATGGGCGCGACGATATGCGCGGCGCATCTCCCATCGGCGACTGGGCGGCAGACTACGGCATGAACGCCTGGTCGGTGGGTATCGAAATGGTGCACGTGGGCGGTAGCGGCGAATATCCCGAAGCGCAGCTGCAGGCGCTGGACAAGCTTGTTGCCTATATCGATGCCTATTTCGGGTTTGAATCCGCGATTATCGACCACAAGGCCTGGCGCACGGGTAATTCCGACACATCCCCCGAATTCGCGGCCTATCTGGTGAATTATCAGGACCACCGCACGCACGCATAGGCGGGCGGCTTTGCACGGTGTGGCTTACCTCCTGTGCTGGTCGGCCACCTGAATTCCCGCCACGTCATAACTTGGTGGGAATTCAGGGGGCCGGTGTTTTGCTGCTCGCCGAACTGCTCCTGGCCCGAAGGCTGCGCCATCTGCTGCTGGTTGCCCATGTCTTGCGGATTGCCCTGGCCCCACGAAGGAGCTGCAAAGGCCACCCCTGGCACCATCGACAGCGCCAACATGCCCGCAACTACTCCGCCGCCCAAACGGCTGCGGAAGCTCTTGTGGTCGATTGCTTTCACGTCTTTCTTGCTCATGTCGTTCTCCTTGGTCGATGTCTTCGCGTCTCATGCGCGCTCGACCTGAAAACGAACGAGCTCTGCAAAACCTTTCGTCCGCTGCAAGCATTCACAATTCATTCATAGTTCAGGGCGACTGCTCGGTCTTCCGGGCCAGTAACCCGGTAGAACGAAAGGACGTGCCAGCAAACTCCCGGCCAAGCCGTGGGCGGTAACAACGTTGCACGCCGCCTGCTTGCCGGGGTGAAAGATCGGTGGCCTATCTGATAATTCGCCGTTCAGCACGTTTGCGAAAGGGTGGGCCCTTCGCGGGAAGGACCCACCCGATACCGTTTGTGCAAATCTTGCAGTTGCTATTCCAGCCCGAAGTCGGGAATGGTGGCAAAGCCGCGCTGCAAGTCTTCGTCGGTGGGGATGTAGTCGCTCATAGATCCGTTCAGGTATGCCTCGTAGGCGTACATGTCGAAGTAGCCGGTGCCCGTAAGGCCGAACAGGATCACCTTCTCTTCGCCTGTTTCCCTGCACTTCAGGGCCTCGTCGATGGCGACGCGGATGGCGTGGCTGCTTTCGGGGGCCGGCAGCGTGCCTTCGACGCGCGCGAACTGGACTGCTGCATCGAACACGTCGGTTTGCTCGACCGCGCGCGCCTCGTCCAGGAAACCGTCGTGGTAGAGCTGCGAGAGGATGGGGCTCATGCCGTGGTACCGTAAACCGCCGGCGTGGTTGGGGCTGGGCATGAAGCCGTTGCCCAGCGTGTACATCTTGGCAAGCGGGGTGATTTGGCCCGAATCGCAGAAGTCGTAGGTGAACTTGCCGCGTGTAAGCGAAGGGCAGCTGGCAGGTTCGACCGCGATGAAGTGCGGAGCCGGCTTTCCGAGCAGCTTATCGCGCATGAACGGCGCCATAAGCCCGCCAAGGTTCGATCCGCCGCCCGCGCAGCCGATGACGATGTCTGGGTATACGCCAATCTTTTCCATGGCGGCCTTTGCCTCGAGGCCGATGATGGATTGGTGGATGAGCACCTGGTTCAACACGCTTCCCAGCACGTATTTGTAGCCATCGCTGCCCACTGCAACCTCGACTGCCTCGGAAATGGCCGTGCCCAAACTGCCCGAATGGTCCTCGAACTGGGCAAGGATCTTGCGTCCAATTTCGGTCGTATCGGACGGCGAGGGGACGATCGATGCGCCGTAGGTTTCGATGACCGCGCGCCGGAACGGCTTCTGTTCGTAGGAGCAGCGCACCATGTACACCTTGCAATCCAGATCGAAGAAGCTGCATGCCATGGAAAGCGCGGTTCCCCATTGGCCTGCGCCCGTTTCGGTCGTAACGCCCTTCAGTCCCTGCTGCTTGGCGTAGTAGGCTTGCGCTATTGCGGAATTCAGCTTGTGCGATCCGCTTGTGTTGCCGCCTTCGAATTTGTAGTAGATCTTCGCGGGGGTGCCGAGCAGCTTTTCCAGGAAGGTGGCGCGCACCAACGGCGATGGGCGGTACATCTTGTAGAATTCACGCACCTCGTCGGGGATGGGGATGAATGCGTCGGTGTCGTTCAGCTCCTGTTTCGCCAGCTCTTCGCAGAATACCGGTGCCAGGTCTTCCACGGTGACCGGTTTCAAGGTGCCGGGGTTGATGATGGGCCGGTGGTCGGTCTTCATGTCTGCGCGCACGTTGTAGTAATGGGTGGGAATCTCGTCTTCTGCAAGGTAGATCTTGTAGGGATCGTTGCCCTGCGCGCTCATGGCGCCCCGGTTTTCCAGCAGTTCCTTCGCCGTTGCCATTGTTGGCCTCCTGTTCTGCCGCGTTCCTTGCGGCGCTCTGCGTTCCCGATGGTGAACGCTTTGTCCTTCGGCAGGCCGCTGCAATGTCGTAACGGCCAGCCACCTGGAGGTTTCGGGCAAACAAAAAAGCCCTTGCCTCCTTTTTGCAGGGACAAGAGCCTATGCGAAGCTCCTGCGGTGCCACCGCTGCTTGGTACGTGTGTACCCTCTCGTGAAGCGCCATCACGCTCCTGTTGTTAACGCCAACGTACGTCCGAAACTACTCTCGCTCGCGCGATTTTGCCCCAGCCCTCAAGGGCCCATCCCCAAGCTCGCATCTCCGCCGGGATTCCACCATCCCCGGCTCTCTGTGGGCGCGTTTGCTCGAGGCACTTCCCTCTCATCGGTTTGTTGGGGGCACTTTAGTACAGTGCAGCGGATTCGTCAAGAGGAAAATTAGGTGAAATTGGATACATATTGTGCGCGGCTCGACCGCGCCTTGAATACCGGTGCCAGGCACCCGTATTCACCCGGCCGGCGCCATCCACCCGCAAGGCCGCCCTCGTGTCCGGCGAGGCGGGGGTTGCGGGTGGATCGGGGCATCAGATCGCCGTTTCCCGGGGTTCCGGCGCGCGAGGGCGGGGTTACGGGTGGATTTCCAGCTTCCCGGGAGGCCCCCGGCGGCGTTTTCCCAGGTCGGCTTTCGGCGGCAACTCGAGATTCCACCCGCAACCCCCGCCATGTGCCCGCGGGGGGCCGAAAGGCCCGTTCTTGCGGCCCCGTTCACCCGCAAGGCCGCCCTCGTGTCCGGCGAGGCGGGGGTTGCGGGTGGGCCGGGCCCGGCCGCGAAAGGCAGAGCTTGAATCCCCGTTCTACGCTTAGTGAATACGGGTACCTGGCACCGGTATTCTGGCACCGGTATTCTGAGGTGTTCATGTAGCGCAGCCAGCGGCGACGGTCGTGGTGCAGGGGCGCCGTCCAGGGGTAGCCCCCGAAGAAGAGGTACTCATCGAGGCTGTACCCGAACGCCTCGGCGCATTCGGGGTACGTCCAGTGCGTGCTCTCTATGAGCTCGAACCTGCCTGCGAGCGACTCGTCCAGGCCCTCCTGGATCAGCGTTGCCGAAGACCCCGTCAGCAGCATGCGAAGGTCGATGCAGGCCAGCGCATCCTCGTCCCATAGCGTCTTGACAACCGATGATCAATATGTGCTACTCACCATGATGCGTTTGCCCGTCATTGCCCTCTGCGCTTCCATAGCACAAAGGCGGCAACGGCCACCACGACAGCACCCAAGGCGATCGCGGCATATGGAATCCCTCCTTCGCGGGCGGGAGCCTCGGTCGCGGTGCTCGGCTTGGTATCGGTGCCCAGTTCGGTCTCGTTCACGCCACTTGCGCCTCCATCGCCGTCGCCTGTCCCGCTCGGCTCCGTTGCGGCTTTTCCGCTCGGCGCCTTAGCGGATTCGGTGTCCACCGCGATGCGCTTTCCAGCCTCGTCGGCGTAAATCACGCTCGTCCCGCGAACCTCCAGCTCTTGGCCGCCGTCGACGGCTATGGCAACGGTGCCGTCCTCATGCTCCACGAGCTCGAAGCTGTGGGCGCTGTCCAAGGTCCGCATGGCGCCGGAGCTGTCGACGAGCACGAGGCTGCCGCCTTCGTCGACGGTCACAATCGACCCGTCTCCCAGCCGCACCCCCGTACGACCTTGCCCCGGTCGAGAATGCGCGGAACCGGAAGGCGTAGACGCCGCCTTCTCGCCGCCGACGTCGATCTCCGTCTCGGAACCGTAGTCGGAGCCGACATTGGGGGATTGCGAGGCGGGAATAGCATCATTTCCGGGCCCTGTAGTCTCCGAACCTTCCATCGCGCCGCCCTCGTTGCCAGAGCCAAGCTCCACGGGGACGAAATCGTCCGCCATCTCCGTCTCGTCCGCAGCGAGCGCTGCCATCGTGGGCGATGCGGCCAGCAGCAGGGACGCGAAAAGCGCGGCGGCCATCCGGCGCGCCGACGGTCGCCTCCCGGCCGCTCGCCCAGCAGCGAGCGCCACGGCGCTAGCCGCCCAGCTCGGTCTCGTCGGGGCAGCCCACGGTCTTGTCGGGACAGCCGCTGGCACATATGACGTCCTCGCCTTCGAACTCGATGATCTCGACCTGGGGCTCATCGAACTGTTCCTTCATCGTCCACCTCCCTTTAGACGAAGTATTCTTTTGCCGACTGGTTGTAGCGGTACAGCGCCATCATCGCGTAGCGCAGGTTCTCGTTGCTCGACGACGAGAGGGCCCACTTCGCGTACCCGAGCGGCCCGTGGTGTGTCGCGGAGGCCTGCGCGTCGCCTTGGTCCACGCGCATGGCCTTGCCCGAAGCGGGGATTATCTTCCCGCCCTTGTTGAAGGCCTGCTTTGCGCTGGCGGCGGTCACGTCGGAATCGTTGATCGTGATATCGCCCGTGGCGTAAATCGGGTAGGCGTTGCTGCCCGTGGCGGTCAGGATGGCCTTCGACTGACCCTGAATGCGCATGGTTTCGGTCGCTTCACTGAAATCGGAACCGTCGCGATTCGGCTTAAAACGAGGAAACCGTGATATGATTCGAGCTAAGAAAAGGAGGCCGCGATGAACGCTATCCAAGCGACATTGGAGCCGTACAAGAACGCCGAGCCCGCCGTGGCCGACGACCCCGAGAAGCGCCTTCTGGCCCGAATCGCCTTGGCGGAGCGCGAGTTCGAGCGCGGGGAGGTTGTTTCCGCGTCGTCTGTCGTGCCCGAGCTCTACGAGATAGCTGACCGTGCGTGACGTCGTGGTCTCTGCCACCGCGCGGAGCGAGCTTAGAAACATCACCTCATGCCTCGCAAGCTTCGGCAGCGTCACGGCGCGCTCGTTCGCGCGCGAGCTCGACCGCAAGGTGGCATCGCTCAGGGAAGGCGTCGTCGAATACCCCTATGCAAGGCATCCCGAGCTCGCCGCAGCGGGCTACCGCGTCGCACTCGTGAAGAGCTACCTGTTGCTCTACAAAGTCAACCCAGACGGCTCGGTTGGCATCGCCCACGTATTCCACCAATCTCAAGACTACGCCAGTCTCGTAACAGAGATTCGTTAGCCGCAAGCTGCAATCCACATCGCCGCCACTTCATTGCACCAAGGCCATGACTTTGCCGATAACGCCCTCGATGAAGCCGAATATCGAATTGCTCCGTTGGCGGCGAAGCGGCTCTGCCGCAGCGCAGACGAGTAGGCCGAATCTCCGTACCACGAGCATGGGATAGGGGAATCGACCTGGCTGTGCGTTAACGCCGGCACGGGCAGCGTGCCCAGCACCGGCACCACGCTCATGATGCACGCCCAACCCCCCCTCCCTTGACACGCGACGTGAATGCGTGCGACAAGGGACGGAGTCGACGGGATGCGGGCGCTAGGAGGCGCTATCGGGTTTAAGGAACGGAGCGAGGTACAGAGGGTAGGTGTCCGCGTTGTCGTCCCCTCCTCCGTTTACCTATATATGGTTTTAGAGGGGTGCTTATTGCTATAACGCATTGAACACCCCTCGAAAACGAGTGTATGGAGGACGTTTTGAAATGGCTCGTGAAGGAAGACGCATACCGTTCATAACGAGGGCGCGGGGCATCGCGCACCTACCTCGCGCTCTCAAGCGACGAGCTCGTTGGCTACTACGAGCGCCAGGACTACGAGTACCGCTATTACGACGAGGCCCGCAACCTGCATAAGCTCGTGAAGCCGCTGTTCTAGCACGGTTTCCTATCAAGCAACTCGCATTGTCCGGTCATGTTTTCGCAACCAACGCCGTCGCCGCCTCGTGGCTGCGTCAAGTAGACACTATGGCGGTAGGCGTCGACGTCAAGCCCCTCGCCACCTTGCAGAGGCTGCACGACAAGTGCAGCAATTGCTCCAATCAATTTTAATGTGCGATACGTGTAGGTTTCACTGTCTAAAGAATTGCGCATCGTGTATTATTAGGGCTAATTTCGATTGCGCACCGTGTCGTCGATTGTTCCCGGCCAACTATCCAAGCACGAAAAGAAGTTCACGCTCAGCTCGCTGGGCAAGAGCGCGCGCATGCGCAACTACGAGGAGGCCTTCTTCTGGCTCTCGGATGCCCGCATTGCAAACATATGCTATGCCGCGTCAGAGCCAAGCGTGGGCCTTGCGCTCAACCGGGACTCATCTTCGCTCAAGTGCTACATGGCAGACACAGGGCTATTGCTTACGCTCGCCTTCGCTGACGGGCGCCAAACGAGCGAGGATGTATACCGCTCCGTTTTGCGGGGCGACATCGGCCTCAACGAAGGGATGCTCACCGAGAACCTCGTCGCGCAGATGCTCGTCGCGTCAGGCCACAAGCTCTAATCGTGCATGCAAGGCCGATACGACGTGAAGGAGGGGGCTTGGACCTGCGCGTGGCCATAGTCGACGACGACCCGCGTGACCGCGAGGCGCTCGAGGCAGGCATCCGCGCGACCGCCTCCGCCGAGGGGGTTCGCTGCTCGCTGCGTTCGTATGCGGGCGCCGACGAGATGCTCGCCGTCTTTGCGCCGGGCTCGCTCGACCTCGCCTTCCTCGACGTGCTCATGGTCGCCCACGCGCTTGAGTTCGCCATGGCCGTCCCCGCCGCCGCCATGGCGCTCGCCCCCGTGCGGAGCCACCTGCGCGTGCCGGAAGGGCGCGCGCACGCGCTCGCAGCCCTGTGCCTTGTCATCCTGGTAGCCGCGGGCGCGGCCATCTGCACCGCTGCGAGGTCCGACGACAATGGACGGTGAGCCCAAAGATCGAGGGCCTGCGCCGATAGGACGCAGGCCCGCTCGTACCTGGAACTGCTCGTAAGCAGCTGGGTTACTTGCTCACGACGCTGATGCGCTGGCGCACGTGGTCGCCGGACTCGAGCTCGTCCACCATGGCGATAGCGTAGTCGGCGTAGCTGACCGCGCTCTCGCCGGCGGCGTTCAGCACGAGCTCCTCGCCGCCCAACTGGTACTCGCCGGTGCGCTCTCCGTCGGCCTGGAAGTCGCCCGCGGGGCTCACGTAGGTCCAGCGCACGTCGTCGCGCCCGCGCAGCATCTCGAGCGCGTCCTTATGGGCGTTCAGCACCGGCATGACCTCGTCGGGGAAGGGGGTCACGTCCACCACGGTCTTGGTGTGCTCGGGGTCCACGAACAGGCTGCCCGCGCCGCCCACGACAAGCAGGCGCGTCTCGGCGCCGGAGAGCGCGTCGGCCAGGTGCTCCGCCACGTCGGGCACCGCGCGCGCCGCCTCGGCGGTCCATCCGCCCACGGCGTCCACAACGGCGTCGAAGCCGGCCAGGTCCTCGGTGGTCAGCTCCATGGCGTCCTTGACGATCGCCTTCCCGGCTTCGGTCTTGTTCTCGCCGCGCACGACCGCGGTCACGTCCATGCCGCGATCTGTGGCCTCCTTCACGATGAGCCTGCCCGCCTTGCCGTTCGCCGCCACCACTGCGATCCTCATGTTGTCACGTCCTTTCGGTTTGTTGTAATTGTATAACTTACAACACGTACTCTGCCATAGCCGTGTTGTAATGTCAACGCTTACAACATAGGCGGCCACATCTTCTCCACAGTTGTAATTGGTGACATTACAACACGGGCGTGCTACGCTGTGTAAGACGAAGAAAGAGGGGCCATGAAGTTCTCGACCAGACTGCCCATAGCCGTACACATATTGCTCTGCCTCGACGTCCTCGGGGACAGGCACAAGTTCACGTCAAACGTGCTCGCGGGGAGCGTCGGCGTCAACCCCGTCGTCGTGCGCAACGTGCTTGGCCAGCTCAAGGCTGCCGGCCTCGTCGCCGTGGAGCCGGGCGTGGGAGGGGCGTCGCTCACGAAGGAGCCGGGGGAGATAACGCTGCGCGACGTGCTCGAGGCCGTCGAGGACGACCCGGGCATCTTCCGCATGCACGAACACCCCAGCCCCGAGTGCCCCATCGGCCGCAACGTGCACGCTGTGCTGGGCGCGGAGCTGGAAGCCGCGGAACAGGCCATGATGGACCGCCTGGCATCCACCACCCTGGCCGACCTGGCGGATGAGACGCGGGGGCTCATCGCGCAGCAAGAGTAAGCTTAAAGCGCCAGGTCATTCAAGTCATTGATGACGTGCATCGCCCCGAGATCCGTTCAAGCAGGCGGTCGAAACCGCGGGAAATGAGGGGAAGCATCATGAATCAGCCGAACGAGACGCCAACCCTGGACGGGAGTTTTCCGCGAAAAGGTCTGGGCAACCCGAACCATTTCGACGGCTCTCCGAACGAGACGCTGGAAACCATTTTCAGCCGGCGGACCATCCGCCGCTTCACCAATGAGCCTATCGCTCCTGAAGTGCTCGGCATGATCGTTGACGCAGGCCTGCGCGCACCGAACGGCGGCGGGTGCCAAGCGGTCATCATGCTGGTCAGCCAGAATGCTGAAGTTAACCGCAACCTCGGCCGCATATCACTTCAGATGTACCACGACGGCTACTACCATGTGTCGGACGCCCAGCCTTCGGCGGCAGACGACCTGAGCATGAAGGACGGCTTCTACGGCGCGCCGGTTTCCATCACGGTGTTCACGCCGAGCATCTGGGAGGTCGGCCAGTTCGACGCAGCCATGAGCATCGAGAACATGACCCTGGCAGCGTGGTCGCTCGGCATCGGGAGCTGCTGCGTTGCGCGCGCGAAAGAAACGTTCGAGACCGAATACGGCATGCAAGTCAGGCGCGACGCCGGGATACCCGACGACTACACGGCGCAGCTGCACCTGGTGCTGGGGCACCCGAAGAGCACCGCGCGCGACCGCCGTGAGCTCTACCCGAACCGCGTTGCCTGGATTTAGCCCCGATTATTCGACTGAATACCTCCCTGCACCACACGTGTTCCCCGATGGCGCATCAACCGCCTTTACCCCGAACAAGAAGCGCGGCCGAGTTCCCCCTGCAAGGGCCCTGCGCGCTCTACGCGTACGGAAAGGGCTGCGGGCTGGTCGAGCTGTAAGAACGAAGTGCCGGCGCTTCGGTTTTGGCACAATCTCATTCTTGCTGCCGAACAATCGACCTTTCGTTCCTCGAAAGGACCTATCCACGATAACCCTCGGTAAGGGCGGCGCTCGCAACTACCCGGTCGACGGCATTCGCGAATACGTCGGGGTGTTCGTAGTGGATGTCGTGTCCCGACTTGATTTCGATGGTCTCGCAGCTCGGGACGGTCGCCTGGATGCGCGCCGCGTCCTCGTCGGTCGTGGCGGCGTAGAGAACGCCGTCGTCGCCGTAGCTCGTCGAGGCTTTCAGGTACACGACGGGGCATTTGATTTGCTGCAGCATGGCTTGCTGGTCGATGCCGGCCATCCAGCTGCCGTCGTAGAACGCCTCGCCGAAGTGCGGGTCCCAGTCGTCCATGAAGTACATGCCGCGCGTCCAATCGCGCGGGACGAAGGCGTTCGTCACGTGCTCGCCGGGATGCTGCGCACAGAACGCGGCCGTCTGTTCCGCAAGCAACTTCTGCAGCCCGCCGAACAGCCCGAACAGGTAACTGTGCGACGCGTACCACGCCGGATAGGCCGCAACCTCGCTCTGCTGGAGGAACGAATGCGCGACGGTGTAGCCGTCGTACCAGGCGAAGGCACCCGCGTTCTCCTGCACCTGCTCGGGCGTCACGCGGAACAGCGGCGGGTCTTCCAACACACATGCAGCAACATGTTCGGGATCGTGCGCAGCCACATAGGCGGCAAGGATGCCGCCCGACGAGTGGCCGGACACGATGTAGTCGCCGCCGATGACCTGGCTTGCGAACGCGACCAGCGCGTCACCGTTTTTAGAGCATGTATATAAAGACGGGTCGTGCGCTGACTCGCCGTGCCCGAAGCAGTCGACGGCGAACACGTGGTAGCGCTCCGACAGCACGGGCAGCACCGACGCGTAGTCTTCCCACTCCATGCCCTGGCCGTGCGCGAGCATGAGCGCCGGCCCGTTGTCGGGCCCTTCGCCGTAGTTGACCGTCGCACCGCCCACCGTCGCCTGCTTCTCCTGGAAGCCGGCATCGAG
>DMNP01000074.1:4131-5331 GCA_003452695.1 Eggerthellaceae bacterium | reverse complement strand
ACCTTGCGGTGGTGGTAGACCATGCGCATGCCGCGGTGGATGCCCAGGTCGCCGAAGCTCAGCACGTCGGGTCGGCCCATGTGGAACAGCAGCAGCATTTCAGCCGTCCAGGTTCCGATTCCCTGCAGAGAGCTAAGGGCGGCAATGGCCTCGGCGTCGTCCATGTGCTCCACGGCGGCCAGGTCGAATGCGCCCGATTGCACGCTCTGGGCGAAGTTCCTTATGTATTCGGCCTTTTTGAACGTCATGCCACATGCCTGCAGGTCCTCGATGCTCGTAGCGACTATCGTGGCGGGCACTACCTCGCCGAGCAAGTCGCGCAGGCGCGCCCACACGGTGTGCATCGCGGCGGTTGAAATCTGCTGGCCCACGATGTGGTGCACCACCGACGAGAACAGGTCGCCTTCCTCCATTTCGCGGTGCACGGGGCCGACGGCGTCGATGGCCCGGGCCAGTTTGGCATCCCTCGATTTCAGGTATGCGATGGCCTCGTCGCCGTATTCGAAATAGCGCGTCATGCGATGGCGCCTTTTCCCGTCGATGCCGCAACGGCGGCTTCGAAGAATCGATGCGCTGCATGGGGGTCGCCTTCAAGGGCCGTGCCCTTCTTCGGCCGGCGAAACGCATCTACCCGAACGCGTTCGTGTTCGAGCAGCTTCACTTTCATGTCGATGCCGCCGCCGAACCCGGTAAGGCTGCCGTTCGCCCCGAGCACGCGATGGCATGGCACGATAAGGCAAAGCGGGTTGTGGCCGACGGCGCCGCCCACTGCCCGCGCCGAGGAGCGCTTGCCGGTTTCGCAGCCAATGCGCTCGGCGATGGCGCCGTAGGTCGTGATCTGGCCGTAGGGGATGTCGAGCATCGCCTCGCGCACGCGCAGCTGGAAAGCGGTGGCGCGCGCTGCCAGCGGCAGCTCGCGTGGATCGGGCGCGGCACCGGCGAAGTAGCGGTCCAGCCACGAACGTGCCTGTTCGAAGATGGGCAGGTCGTCGCGATGCGTTAACGCGCCGTCTATTCCACAGCCGAAATAGCGGTCGTTGTCGAACCAGCAGCCGATAAGGGAGGTGCCATCGCTTGCCAGCGTAAGCCTGCCGATAAGGCCTGAATCATACGTGGTGAAATAAGCCATGCGCTACCTTCCCCCGGCATTTTGTCTCGTTTACGGCCTAGCCAGCGGCGGGGAGAGGGGTGAGGGCGATT
>DMNP01000074.1:0-4013 GCA_003452695.1 Eggerthellaceae bacterium | reverse complement strand
GCCAAGCCCGAATCCCCTCTCCCCGTCCCCGCTGCCGGCTAGGCCGTGAAAAGCAACTCTCATTGTAGCGCAAACGGAAAACCCCGCCGTGCACGCCCGCGCCAAATGGGGTGCGGATATGAGACAATGCGGCCATGCGGATGTTTGCAGCCGTCCTGGCCCGTTAGGGTCCGAGGCGAGCAAGGGGGTGCGCCATGAACCCTGCGAAGCGGGTGTACGAATACGCGCGGCGAAATTTCAACGAGGTATACCACTGCACCTTGAACCCCGACAGGCCGGGTGTGGTGCGCATCTATCTGGTTCCGCCCATCGTGGAAGAGGGGCAAGACGTGGGCGCGAGCGTTGCCATCATAAACGGGCAAGACGTTATCCCGGTGAACACGTCGTGGAGCATCCTGCTCATCGAATTCATCCGCGCGGTTAACCGCTATGACGGCAAAGCCGTTACCGACCAGGACCTCCAGCAGATTCAGCGGGAAACCTGCAAAGCCGTGCGCAAGGTGTATCCCTTCATTGGCAAGAAGCGCCTGCAAGGCGACATCCTTACTATCATGAAAACGTTTGCGCAGGTGGCACGGGGCGAGGCGGTGGACGAACCAATCGAATACGTACCACTCGGCGAATATGCGCCCTTCATGCGCGCGCCTCACCGCATGGATGCGATGGTAAGCGCCATGGCGCGGGATGGCCGCTGGAACTGCAACCAGAAATGCGTGCACTGCTATGCCGCGGGGCAGCAGCAGGCGGAAGAGCCCGAGCTGACGACCGATGAATGGAAGGCGATCATCGACTCGTGCCGTGCGGCGGGCGTAACGCAGATAACGTTCACGGGCGGCGAGCCGACGATGCGCGACGACCTGTTCGAGCTTATCGACCATGCCCGCTGGTTCGTAACGCGCCTGAACACGAATGGCATTCGTCTTACGCGCGACTACTGCACCCGTCTGCGCGACGTATCGCTGGACAGCGTGCAGGTAACCTTCTATTCAAGCGACGCCGACGTGCATGATAGGCTGGTGGGAGCGCATCGCTTTGCCGATACCGTGGCCGGCGTGGAAAACGCGTTGGCTGCGGGGCTGAACCTGAGCGTGAACACGCCTCTGTGCACGGCGAACCGCGACTACGTGAAGACCTTGGAATTCCTGCATGCAAAAGGCGTTACCTATGTAACATGCTCGGGGCTGATAACGACGGGCAATGCCGCCAAACCCGAATCGGAGCGCCTGCAGCTCGGCGCCGACGAGATTAAGCAAGTGCTGCAGGAGGCCGTGGAGTTTTGCCATGCGCGCGACATGGAGATAAGCTTCACCTCGCCCGGTTGGATCGAGCCGGGATTCTGCAACGGCCTGGGCTTGAACGAGCCATCGTGCGGTGCGTGCCTGAGCAACATGGCCATAACGCCCGGCGGTCATGTCGTTCCCTGCCAAAGCTGGCTGGGCGGCACCGTGCTCGGCGATATGCGCACCGACGCTTGGGAAGACATCTGGGATAGCGAGCGCTGCTTCCAGATACGGGCGGCGTCGGCGAAGATGGACGGGTCCTGCCCGTTGCGCAAGCATGCGGATGCGGGGGAGGCGATGGCATGAAGACGAGGATGCTGGCCGCGTTTCTGACGTTCGTCGTGTTCGCAGTTGCTCCGTTTGCGCAGGCATGGGCGGCGCCGGGTGACCTGGACGAGATTATCGCCTACGACATAGCAGTTGATGTGAACGAAGACGCAACGCTGAACCTGACGTACCATATCGAATGGAAGGTGCTCGACTCCACCTCGGACGGGCCTCTCACCTGGGTGCGCATCGGCATTCCCAACAAACATTACTACGCCATGGAGGGCCTGAACGACACGGTCAGGAAGATTTCCTACGATTCGTCGAGCGGAAGCTATGCGCGCATAGATTTGGACCGAGCCTATCATGCCGGAGAAGTGGCCAGCTTCGATTTCAAGTTGGTGCAGGACTACATGTACCAGGTGGGAAGGGACAACCAGGGCGAAGCCGTTTTCGAGTTCACCCCGGGGTGGTTCGACGACATACAGGTGGACAAGCTTTCCGTGCGCTGGAAGGCCGACAAGGTGGACCGCATTGCGCCGGCGGCCTTGCAGGTTGGGGGCTACTACACCTGGGAGACGAGCCTGTCCAAAGGCGAACGCTACACGGTGACGGTGGCCTATCCCGACGACGCGTTCAACTTCGACATTAACAAGACCATAGAAACCGCCACGACTAAGGGTTCGTACGATGACGAGGAGGATTCGGTCTTCGATGCTGTCGCGGGCCTGTTCGTGCTCGGCTTCTTCGCCTTCATCTTCTGGGGCATCTATCGGTTCTTAAGGGCCGTCGCAGAAAGCGTTGCGCGCTTGTTCGGACTGACGTCGGGATTCACGACGGGCAAGAAGATTACCCGCACGAAGGTGGTGTACTACCCGACGTGCCCGAGCTGCGGCGCGGCACGAGCGGAAGGCAAGGAGTCATGCGAATACTGCGGGCGCAGCCTCGTGCAGAGCAAGGAGGTCGTGTCGGAATCGGATATTCCGAAAGAGGAAAAGTCGCTTCGACGCAAGACGTCGAACGGGGAGTATGCCTACCAATCGGAGCCGAACACCTTCCTGCGCGTGCACGTCGTGCCCGTCGCTCCGTCGCGTTCTTCCTCTCGCCATCGCAGCTCGGGTTCGAGCAGCTCGTGCGCGTGCGCCAGCTCGTGCGCGTGCGCCTGCGGCTGCGCGTGCGCCTGCGCATGCGCCGGCGGCGGCCGGGCGGGTTGCTCGACGAAAGACTTCTACCGCACCGACCTGAAGCTAAGCCAGCTGGAACGCATGATGTGACGACCCGCCGTCCAGGTCAAAAGCAACCCTTGCCTTCACGTTCGTTTCCAATCGCACGGCCTATGCGGTGCACTGCTAGAATGGGCCGGGAGAAGTGTTCTTCCGGCCCATTCCCCTGCGGGCGGCTTGCTAAAATCGACGCCATGGATGTGCCGTTGTCTTGCGCTCTAGCTGGCGTGCGTATTCGGCAAACCCTGGGATGGCGAAGCGCAGAAATCCGTTTGAGGTTTCGGCCATGCTGGCGGTCAGCAAGCGCTTCTTATGCTGCGACATGCAGTTGTTCCACGGCAACGAGATGATTGGCCTCGTCAATGCCAAGACGATTGTCGTTTGGGGTTCGAACCCCGCGGTCTCGCAGGTTCAAGGCATGAACCCCCACCGGTGCCAACTTCCACCGGTGCCAGGCACCCGTATTCACCCGGCCGGCCCGATCCACCCGCAAGGCCGCCCTCGAATACCGGTGCCAGGCACCCGTATTCATCCGGCCGACGCCATCCACCCGCAAGACCGCCCTCGTGTCCGGCGAGGCAGGGGTTGCGGGTGGATCGGGGCATCAGATCGCCGTTTCCCGGGGTTCCGGCGCACGAGGGCGGGGTTGCGGGTGGATTTCCAGCTTTCCGGGAGGCCCCTTGCGGCGTTTTCCCAGGTCGGCTCTCGGCGGCAACTCGAGATTCCACCCGCAACCCCCGCCATGTGCCCGCGGGGGGCCGAAAGCCCCGCCCTTGCGGCCCCGTCCACCCGCAAGGCCGCCCTCGTGTCCGGCGAGGCAGGGGTTGCGGGTGGATCGGGCCCGGCCGCGAATGAATACGGGTACCTGGCACCGGTATTCGCAGGAGCGCGCCGACCTCCGGATCGAGCAGGCGGGCGATCTCGGCGTCCAAGTGGCTGACGAGGCCCGCGATGTGCTTGACCTCGACGGCTTTCTCGCGGCCGTGGCGGCCTCGGCTGGCCGTCCCGACGGTCTTGGTGAGCGTGCGGATGTCGGTCCTGGCCACCGTGGCGGCGCTGCCGTAATTGGCGAGGATGGCGCGCGCCGTGGCGGAGTGCTTGTCGAAGAAGAGCCCCGCCAGCTCGGGGAAGATGCGGTCGGCCACCGAGGTGAGCCGGTTCTTCAGCGCCGTGCGCTCGCTCACCAGATGGTGGCGGTTGCGCGTGAGCTGCTTGATTCCCTCGGCGTCCTCGGGCGACACGC
>DMNP01000191.1:10359-14241 GCA_003452695.1 Eggerthellaceae bacterium | reverse complement strand
CTTCCCGTCCCCGCCGCTGGCCGGGCCATGGGCGGCAACGCCAGCTGCGCTCCGATGTTCGAGCGGAGCGGGCCACGAACAAGCCCCTGCAACAGCCCGGGCATGCCCGGCAGAAGCGAAATGGAGAAGCCCATGATCGAAATCCGCGCCTACGAACAGGCCGATATTCCGGCAATGATAGGCATCTGGAACGAAGTCGTGAAAGACGGCATCGCGTTTCCTCAGGAAAACCCGCTGGACATGGAAAGCGGCACGGACTTCTTCGCACAGCAGACGCACTGCGGCGTGGCCGTGGAAGATGGGCGGATGCTCGGGTTGTACATCTTGCACCCCAACAACGTGGGCCGTTGCGGGCATATAGCCAATGCAAGCTATGCCGTGGCCTCGGCCGCACGCGGCAAGGGGGCTGGGCGCCTGCTCGTGTGCGACTCCATGGCACAGGGGCAGGCCCATGGCTTTCGCGTGCTGCAATTCAACGCCGTAGTGGCAACGAACGCCAACGCGCGCCATTTGTATGAATCGCTCGGCTTCACGCAGCTTGGCACGATTCCCGGCGGCTTCCGCATGCCCGACGGCACCTATGCCGACATCTGCCCGTACTATCACGAGCTGTAGGCAGCGCTGCGCAACGAGTGCCAGCCAGCGCAATCGGGTGTCGTTGTATTGCTCGATGATGCGGTTTATGTCGTTCGACGGCTGGGCGGACTGCCCTGCGACCGAGCCCTTTCTATAAGGCCGGGAATTATCTCCGCGCAGCAACCGCATGCGGCACTGGCCGCTTCGAAGCGCCGTTCTTGGTGTACTATCGGGATGTAAAAGAAAATAACGGTGAATAGCGTCGTATTTACAGATGCCGGTGATGCCACGATGACCACGGAAAAGAAACTGAAGATAGCCCATTTCACCGATCCGCTGTGCTTCTGGTGCTATGCGATGGAACCCGAAGTCCGCAAGATACGCGTGCTGCTGGGCGACCAACTGGAGTATCGCATCGTCATGGGCGTGCTCTCGTCCGACGTGCACGAGATTATCGGCTATGGCGAACACGCCGAATTGCGCTACGAGCTGTACCGCGCCATGCTGGCCAACTACTTCAAGGAAGCAGAGAAAATGGTCGGCATGCCGCTTGCGCTGGACGGCATGCTCACCCACGGGCCCGAAGACCTGGTCTCGTTGCCGCTGAGCCTGGCGTACTGCGCAATGCTGATGATAGACGAGGGCGTTGCCGAGGCGTACCTGCGCCGTATGCGCGAGCGCGTGTTCGCAGAGGGAAGAAGCCTGTCGTCTGTGGAAGAACAAGTGGAACTTGCACGCGAGTTCCCGATAGACGTGGAGCAGTTCCGCGCCAACCTGGAAGGCGACGAGGTGGCCGCGGTCCTTCAGCAGGGCGTGGACGAGTGCAAGCGCTACGGCATCGCCGCCTTCCCCACCCTGCTCATGCAATGGGGCGACATGCGCATGGCGGTGAACGGCTACCGTTCCTACGACGAGTTGAAGCTGGCCATCGCGCAGGTAACGGACGGCGACATCAGCCTGAGCGAAGCGGAGTTCTCGACGCATGCGCTGGAAACCTACGTCGACCGCTTCGGCAAGGCGGCGGCCCGCGAAATCCAGACGATGTTCTCGTTGAACGACGCCCAGCTTGCAAACGTTATGATGGATTTGGTCAGCACGGGGCGCTACAAGACGCAGAGCTGCGGAACGAGCTATTTCGCCATGCCAAAATAATCCGCACGGGCTGGAACCTCGGCACGCCACCCGGCAGCGCCAACGCCGGTCCGCACGCAGTGGTTGCGGCTGGTTGCCCTAATGCCGTGCGGGCATGCGGATTGTCGCCACGGTTCCGCCGCCATCGCGGGGTTCGACTTCCAGCGTTGCACCGCACGCAACCAGGCGCTCGCGAATATTGGCCAGTGCCGATGTGAGATAGCCGGCCGGCAGGTCGCCCTGCATGCCGGGTCCGGTATCTTCGACCGTAACCACCGAGGATTCAGATTCCTCGCGCGATGCGATGCGCACGTGCAGCGGCGGCAACTCGGGGTCGGCACCATGCTTCACGGCATTTTCCGCCAAGGGCTGCAAGGTAAGGGGCGGCAGGCGAAAAGCCGTATGCGGACAGTCTATTTCCACAACAAGGCCGTCTTCGAGCCGAGCGCGCTCGACGGCAAGGTAGGCTCGGGTGTGCTCGAGCTCCTTGGAAAACGGCACCTGCTGCACCTGGCCGATGGCATCGAAGTTTGCGCGCAAATAATCGGTGAAGTCGCGCGTGACCTGCTGGGCGCGCACGGGGTCTTGGGAGCACAGATAATAGATGCTCGACATGACGTTGTAGATGAAATGCGGGCGCATCTGCAACGCCATTATCTGGGCCTGCCTTAACGCAGCTTCTTCGCGCTGGCGAATATGCGCATCCACGAGATCGGACAGGACGAAGGCGAACATGGCAAGCGCCGCCGCACACGTGCCGAGCACGATGACGCGCATCTCTAAGAACGCAGCCTGCAAAACGATGCAAGCAAGCGGCACGACAAGATAGATGCCGAAGGCGATGCGCTGGCGGCGCGTCAGCGCGTTTCTCCTGCGAAAGAGCGCGACAAAGGCGACGATGAAGAGCGCGAGGGGCGAAAGGGGCAGAAGCGGAAACAGCGGGCCGGCCAGTATGCGGTGGCCGTCTGCAGACAAGGTGTACACCGCATCGCCGAATTGCGCCGCCACGAGCACTGCGAAATACGCCGTCCACAAGGCCAGCACGCCGCGGAACAGGGCGCTGCCGTAGCGGCTCTCGCCCGCGCAGCTTATCAGGTACGCCACCACCAACGGTATGAGCATCGTCGAGAACAGCAGCTCGCAGAACACGCTGGCCCGCGAAAGCCACTCATAGCCAGGCCCGAGGAAGTCCATCGAAATCTGCGCGACAAGGTCGGATGCAACGTAGGCGGCAAGAAGCAGGAACGTGGCGCAGAAATAGCTGCGCTCCCAACGCTGCACATAGGCGGCGTTCAGCGCAACCAGAAGCCCCAGCACCGCCGCCATCAGGCCGCTCGTGGCAATGGCGAAGTTAACGTAGTCGACCCAGTCCATCATTGCGGATCGGCGCCGTTCGCCGTAGGCACTGCGGGCAACCCCGCCACGGGGTGGTGAAGCTTGCCGAGCTGCGCTATCACGGCCTCGGCGGTAATCGGCTTCAGCAGGAACCCGCACGCACCGGTTTCCCACGCATCGAATGCGTAATCGCGATATGCCGTTAGGAACACCACGTTGGCGCGCGGGCATGACTCGATCAGGTTGCCGCACAGGAGCAGGCCGCTCGTGCGACCCATCTCGATGTCGAGGAAGGCAATTGCTACGGCATTCTCGCGTGCATACGCCAATGCTTCCGAGGGTTTCGTGAACCCGAGGACGATGCATCCCGGCAGCGCTTGTTCCAGTACGGCAACGGCGCCGGCAAGCGCGATGCGCTCATCGTCGACGACGATGATCTTGGGCGCCTCGCTTGCTTGCGCGGCATCGAGCAAAGTAGCGATGTCCACCTTCAGGCATTCCGCGATGCGGGGCAAGATGGCAAGGTCGGGAATGCGGTCGCCCAATTCCCAACGCGCAACCGTGGAGCGGTCCACGAACAGCTTCATCGCCAGCTGTTGCTGCGAAAGCCCCCGCGCCGAGCGAAGGGACTTCAGCGATTCTGCAAACGTCGCGCCCATGCTCCCCTTTCGATTCCCTCGAAACTATCTTCTATCGGCCCGATCCATTCGCAGATTATACGCTCCCAGCGCACGGTTCGTCCCAGCGCGCTCGGCCACCCGCCATTCCCCGCTCGACAAGCGATCGTCCCCATAAACCACGCGGGCCTGCAGGCAGATTGCTCCTACCTGCAGGCCCGCC
>DMNP01000191.1:0-10301 GCA_003452695.1 Eggerthellaceae bacterium | reverse complement strand
CCCGCCATCGGCTTGGCAATGCGTGTTCTACCGCACGGTCACCTTCCTGCCACTATTGCTCTTCACGAAGATCTTCTTGTATGCCTTCACGTACCTCTTGTTCAGGGCTTTCGGCCCGACCTTAACTTTCAGCGTCTTCACCTTCGAACCGGCCAGGCTGCGCTTCACGGTTGCCTTCTTCAGCAGCTTCGTCTTCACCTGCAGAGTGCGCAGCGCCTTGTTCGTGGCGAACGACTTGGCGGCTATCCTCTTCACGCCCGCGCCCACGACAATCGTCTTCACCTTCTTCGCCCCGGCGAACGATTTCTTGCCGACGGCCCTCACGTTCTTGCCAACGGTAATCTTCGCCGCCTTCGATCCCTTGAAGGCCTTCGCGCCTATGGCGATAACCTTGTAGGTCGCGCCCTTTATCTTCACCTTCGCCGGCACGGCAAACCGCTTGCCCTTTTTCACGGGCTTTGCCTTCACCAGCGTAACCGTGCGCTTCTTGGCCGTGTTGCTCATTACCTTGTAGGTGTTGCCGCGCACCTTGTACGACGCGCCCTTCTTCACGGTGGTGGGAATGATTTCGGTCTTGGTAGCCTTGCATTCCGCGCACGTGTACGTGCGCACGCCGGTCTTATAGGCAGTCGGCTTCTTGGTAACCTTGCCGGTGCCCCAAACGTGATTGGCTTTTTGCACATGCGAGGCATCGTGTGCGCAGACGCGCTGATGCTGCGTGTCGTTCAACTTCGTCCAGGCGCCCCAGCTGTGCCCGAGCGCGGGCACGGCACCACCCTGTTTCACCTGCGGCATGAACCCTTCGCCTCTGAAAAGCTTCGAGATGATGAGCGATTTGCCCGCTTGCGTGCAGGTGGGCTGTACATATGTCAGGGTTTTCGCTTCCACCGTCTCCGATTCGGAATGGGTCGCATCGCGCAAGCACACGTGCGTTGCCGTCACCTCGGTGTTATCGGCGTTCCACTCGTAGGTCGCCTCGCCCCACTCGTGGCCGAGCGCATGGACGACCGTCGCCTCCTCGTGAATCCACTGCGTTGCGCCGGCATCCCGGAAAAGCATGCCGCACTCCTCGCACTTCCAGTGCTCGGCAATGCCGTCTTCGGTGCAGGTGGCCGCCTTGCCCTCCACCTTGGCGAGCTCATGGACATGGCCGAGCTTGGAGATGACGCGCGACTGCGTGTGGGCTGGGTCGTGGCGACACGTGCGCTCTTCCATGCCATCTTCGCTCTCCGTGGGCGCCTTGGTAATGCGCCACTCGCCCCACTCGTGACCCGTCGCGTGGGCGGCCGTCGCCTCCTGGTGAATCCACTGCGTCCCGGCTGCGTCGCGGAAGTAGAGCCCGCAGGGGTTTTCGCCCTCTTCGCACTTCCAGTACTCGATGTTGCCGTTATCGGTGCAGGTTGCCTCTTTCGCGTCCACATGCACGAGGCCGTGCACATGGCCCGTCATGGGAATCATGCGAACTTGCACATGAGCGGGGTCGTTTGCACACACCCGCCTCTCGAAGCCGAACGACAGCTCGCTGGGCTCTTGCACAACCGTCCACTCGCCCCAGTCGTGCCCGATCGCGTGGGCGATCGTCGCCTCCTCGTGAATCCAATCCGTGCCCTCGGCGTCGCGGAAGCACAGGCCACAGGGGTCCGTGCCGCCCGTGCAGCGGTAATGCTCCACGATGCCGTCCTCGGTGCAGGTGGCCGCTTTCCCCTCGACCTTTGTAAGCGCGTGCTCATGGTCCTTCTTGGGGATGAGGCGCGTCTGCACGTGCGACGAATCGTGCTTGCATACGCGCTTCTCCTCGCCTACCTGGGTGCTCGTGGCCTCCTTGACGGTTTTCCACTCGCCCCAATCGTGACCGGTTGCCGTAAGAGTTTCCTGCTCGTCCGCGAACACCTCGCCACACTCGGCGCATAGCTCGACGGTCCTCTTCAGGCCGTCAGTCGTGCAGGTGGGCTCGAGGAGGACCATCTCCACCTTCTCGGGTTTATGTTCGTGGCCCTCGACCGTGTTGACCACCATGAGGATTCCGCCGGTTTGCTGCAAGTCGAAGGCCTTGGTCGTGTATCCGGGCACCGTTTCCGTCGTCACGGTATAGGCGGCGGCGTCCAAGCTGCCCAGCACTTCGAAGTCGACCGTCCATAAGCCGTTCGCGCCCGGGCCGACGTCCTGCGAGTCGATTATCTGCCCGTCCTTCAGCAAGTTGACGGTCATGCGGTCGGGGCGCGTCCCGCCCTTGTTGCCATCGTCGGACCAAACGATCATGCCCACAAGCTCGGTGGTCCCATCGACGTTGCCGTAGGCGTTGATTATCTCGAAGCCCTTGTCGTAGGTCGAATACCCCTCGACCGCGTCCTCCCGCACGCTGTAGTTGACTTCCGCCCCGTCCACGTACTGCGGCCTCGTGCCAAGGTCCCATGCCCAGCCGTTTTCGGCCGTGACGATGGCCGAATCGATGACGCGGCTGTTGTCGGCTACAAGGTGGACGGTCACGTTCTCGGGGCGCTTGCCGGCCGCGTCGTCCTTGTCCACCCATCTCACCGTGCCGTTAGCCTGAACCTCTCCCTGCGGCGTGTGGGTGAGCTCGATCACAATTCCGATGCCGCCTTCGCGCTCGCGCACCTCGCACGTGTACTTGGCGGGGTCATCGGCGCTGATGCCATCCCAGTTCACCGTTATGTCCCCAACCTTCACGTCGCCGGGAACCGCGACCTTCCAGTTCTTGGAAGGCAGGACCTCCACGGGCTGCTCGATGCCGTTGACCGCTATTGAAAGCTTGCCCGGCCGCAGATTGTCCTTGTTCTCGGCATCGCGCCACATGACGCTCACCGGCGTGTTCTGTTCGCCCCACTGCGCCGTGAACGTGGTGTCGCCCGTGATGATGAAGGTTTCGCTCGGATCGCTTGTCCACGTGGTACCCGAGGCAGAGTTATCCATCGTCCCCTGCCAGGTTTGGAAATACTTCCCATCGGAGGTGGGGTTGCTGTAGATGCAATCGGGAATGTCGATCTTCGTTCCGTACAGCACATACGAGACTTTCTCCATCCCGTCGTCGAGGCCCGACTTCGACGTGACCTTGCAGTACTGCAACGAGTTGAAGAAGTTCGACGACCAGACAACCTTGTTGTTCTCGGCAAGGGCGTCGTCCATGTTGATAAGGCCGATGTATTTGCCTTCCTTGTTAAGGAGCAGGCCGTCTTCACCGAACAGGGCCTCGAGCACGTCCTCGGCAATCTCGAGCGGCGTGATCTGGGGGATAGAACGCGAATCCGTGCCGTTCGTGCCCACGGAATACAGGAAGTTTATGGCCTCATAGGCCGTGGAGGGCAGATCGTCGTAGCCGTGGTCGGCGAAGAAGCGCTGCAGGTTCCGAATCTTCTGCTCGGCGTTGTCCGTATAGTCGCCGTCGGGGCCTTCGACGCTCGTAAGCCCCACGCCCTTCTTCAGGCCGCCGAGGATCTCCGCATCGCCGTCACCGCAATCGAGCACGACCTGGCCGCGGCAATCCTTCAGCTTGGGATATTCAGAATACAGCTTGCCGAAGACGCCGTCTTCCATGTACAGGTAGGGTTTGCCCGTGGAGGGGTTTATCTGGGTGGCGAGTTCCTCGTGAATATGCTTCTTGATGCGCGCTATGCCCTCTTCCTGTACATCATCGACGCTTTCGACCTGCACGTTCATCGTGATAGTCTCGGTGGGGTGCTCTTCCAGGAACGTCTTTATCCAACCAAGGGCATCCCTGAACGTTATGTAGTCGGTGGTGCCGTGCTTCGAGGTCCGTTCGTCATAAGCGTAAAAGGTCCCCGTCATTTCCACTTTGCCATGGCACAGGTACAGGTCGACGCCGTTGTCCTTCTTCGGTTTGGACGGCCACCCCGCTTCGACGTAATACGTGTTGCACCGCAGGTCCAGATGGCGAACGCCGTCCTGGAGCTGCTCGTCGATGTAGCGTGTCTGGCAGTTGGCAAAAGTCGAGCAGTAGTCGTTGATGGCGTTCGCCAAGTCGTGGCTCAAGAGCACCCCGAAGACCGGAGCCGCTCCTAAACCGACGAGGCTGAAGCCGATGATGGCGCCAAGCGCCGCGCCTCCCTTTTGGATGTAATCCATGAGCGCGCCGGTGCTGAGGTTGCCCTTTACCATATTCGTCGCGGAATCGTGGGTGCCGGGCAGGTTGATCTCGTTTACGCGCCGCTCACCGGAAATGCCGGACATCCAGTTGACGGCGGTGAGCGTTCCGACGTCGGGGTTCACCTGGCTGCCGGGATCGACGAAGGGCTCGTCCTCGGCCGTTTCCTTCATCGTAGAGGCCTCGACGCCTTCCAAATAAACGAGGTAGCCGTCATTCGAGCTGAAGTATGTGGCCGGGTTCTTGCCGGCGTTAGTATCGGAATAGCCGCTCGTGAAGATAGTGCCGAGCCCGCTTTCCGTGCGGAAGCTGATGCTTGCGGCATTGCCTGCGTCGTCCTCCAGCGCACCGCCCACCGTGAGCACCTTGCCGGCGCTCAGGTAGACGTCGCCGGATCCCCCGTTGCTCTTCACCGTGGTGGCGCCCTTCACGATTACGTCGCCCGAGCCGCCCTCGACCATAAGTCCGCCGCCGAAGCTGCTTGCGGAATTCTCCGTGACGGTAGCGCCGTCGAGCGTGAGCGTGCGCTTGCGCGAGAGCAGGCCACCGCCCGTATCCTTGGCCTTGTTCGACTCGATGGTCGTGCCCACGATGGTGGTGTCGCCGTAGGAGTACACGCCGGCGCCACCTACCTCGGCCGTGTTCTCGCTGATTGTGGAGTTGGAAACGGTCATGGTACCGCAGGCGGCAATGGCGCCGCCGTCCTTGCCGCACGAGTTGTTCTGGATGGTGCAGCCATCGATGGTCGTGGCACCGTCAGTGCCCTCGTAGATGCAGCCGCCTTCGGAGTCGGCATGGTTGCCCGTCATGGTGCAACCCGTGAGCGTGGCCGTGCCCTTGTTGTTGAGGGCGCCGCCACCGGCCTCCGTGCTGTTGCCGGAGAAGTCGGTTCCCGTCGCCGTGAGCAGGCCGCCTTGGTTGAAGATGCCGCCGCCGTCGGTCTTTCCCTTGTTGTTCGCGATATGGCTGTCGCTGATGTTCACGACGCCGCGCGTGTACAGGCCTCCGCCGTAGTCGTCGCCGTAGTTGTTCGATATCGTCGTGTGGCTAATGTTGACCGTGCCGTAGCAGCACAGGCCGCCGCCACCGCTCGAGGAGTTGTCGGTGATGGTGCAGCCATCTATCGTGAGCTGCTTTTCGCCGTTGTAGATGGCGCCGCCCTCGTTGTCGGCCCAGTTCTCCTTGATGGTGCAGTTCGCAAGCGTCGCATTGCCCTTGTTGTTGATGGCGCCGCCGCCCCACTTTTCCGCCTTGTTGTTCACGATGACGACGTCTGTCAGCTCGATGGTGCCGTTCTCGTCCACGAAGATGCCGCCACCCGAGTCGGTGGTGTTCTGCGTGATCACACCGCCTGTCATCTTCAGCGTGCCGTACACGTAGAAGGCGCCGCCCTCGTCGCTCGCACGGTTGCCGATGAAGGTACCGCCCTCCACGATGCAGGTGGAGTCCCCTGCGATGTTGATGGCACCGCCGTGCTTGGCGTAGCCGCCCGTGACGCGTCCCGCACCCGCCGTGTCGCGGATGGTCAGCGTCGAGCCGCCCAGGACTTCGAACACGTGGCCGTTTCTGTCGTCGTCGTCTAGGTCGCGGTTGAGCGTGTGGCCGTTCAGGTCCACAATCACGCTCTTGCCGTCCAGGAGCAGGCGGTCGTCATCATCTGATGCCGTGATATCGTTGGCCAGGCGGATGACCTTGTCGCGGTTGTTCTCGTCGTTTATGGCGTTCTGCAACGCCTGCCAATCGCCTACCTCTACGACGTCCTCGGCTCCTTGGATGAGGTGAAGCTCGCCATCGTCGCGGACCTCGAGGCGGTCGGCGACCTTGTCGTAGGTGAACACGGTTTGCGCCACGTCGGCGCTGCCGCTTGTGGTAAGCCCGCTGGTGAACGCCCTGTTGGGGCTTTGCGCGACCAGGTCGATGCGGGCGTCTTGGCTGAGCTTCTGGGTGATGGTCATAACGACATTGGGTGCCAGCATGAGGTTGGAGCCCTGCGAAGCGATGTTCTCGGCGACTATCGGAGCGTTCCCGAATTTGAGGGTAGCGCCATCGACGGTCGATATGCCGCCGCCGCTTCCGCTGGCCTCGTTTCCGGTAATCTGACCGCCGGTCATTTCCGTCGTGCCCGCGCTGTACACGCCGCCGCCGTCGACGTCGGCATGGTTTTCCTTTATGGTGCCGCCCGTCATGTTCAGCTGACCGCCGGAGCCGACGAGGACCCCCGCACCCGTCTTGCCGCGGTTGCCCGATATGTTTCCGCCCTGCATGTTGAGCGTGCCGCCATCCTGGACGACCACGCCGCCGCCGTCGCCATAGCCGCCGCATATCTTGCCGGCCGCGCCTTCGCTCGTGTCTGTCACGGTAAGCGTGCCCGACACCGTGAAGGCCTCGCCTGCGGCCTCGTGGCTCGAGCGTGCGCGGTCGATGGTATGGCCGGCGAGGTCGATGGTGATGCTCTTGCCCGCAACCTTGAGGGACTCGTTTTCCTGCACCGCCGCCTTCCAATCGCGCTCGAGCTTGAGCGTGGCGCCATCCTCCGTTTCGTCGATCATCCTCTGGAGCAGGGACCAATCGGAAGGCACGACCTGGGCCTCGCCGTCGTCGTCCGGAAGGACCCATTGGCCCGTTGGGGCAAGGAAGAACGTGTCGGGATCGACCCCGGAAGCGTGGTCCTCAAGCCCCTTCGTGAACGTACCTGCGCCGCGCTCGAGGGCCACGCGAACCTGCGAGCCATCGAGAGGACCGGTCACTTTCACGCACATGTCGTCTGCGAGGAAGAGGTCGCTTTCCGCATCGTTGCCGTCCACGGTGACTTTGCCGGCAAGCTCTAGCAAGTGCGTTTCCCCGTGCACGTAAACACCGGATCCGGTCAGCGAGCAGCTGTTCTCGGCTATCTTGAGCTCAGACGTGTTACCGTAGAGTTTAAGCTGGGCATCCGTGCTGGTCATGATGCCGCCACCATGCTCGGTGGCCTCGTTTCCGCTTATCGTGCCACCGTCTATGACAACATCGCTTATATATTGCAAGTAGAAGTGATGAAAATCTGAGTAATAGGTGTCACCATGAACGCACAGGGCACCGCCACTATCGTGCGCCTTATTGCCCGTGAGGGTGCAGTTGGTAAGATTGGTCTGGATTCCGGTGCAGATTCCGCCGCCGGAGCTGCCGGTGGATTCGTTGCCATCGAAAGTGCAGTTGGTAGCTGTAAGGTGGTTGTCGTTAGATTCGCTATCGTCGTGGTCAGCTCCGCAGTAGATGGCACCGCCCTCGCCCACGGCGACATTTCCCGAGAAGGTGCAGTTGGTAAGGTCGGTCTTCCCATGATTGGAGATGCCCGCGCCGCCGTGCTCGTCGGTCCGGTTCCCCGATAGCGTCACACCATCGAGGGTGAGATAGCAATCGTCGTTGTAGATGCCGCCGCCGTCGTCGGCGAAGTTGTTGGAGATCGAGCCGCCCGTCATGTTGATTCCGCCGTCGTTGAGGAAGATGCCGCCGCCCTTATGGCCCCCGTTGGTGGTGTTGCCGACGATGTCGGTGTTCTCGATGGCAAGCAGCAGGTCGCCCCTATCCACGTTGATGCCGCCGCCGTCGTCGTTGGCCACGTTGTCGCGGATGGAGCAGCCCTTGATGCTCGCAGTTTCAACGCGGATGTCCAGGCCGCCGCCCTCGTTGCCCGACGTGTTGTTGGAGATGACGGTGTTCGAAAGGTCGAGGCTGCCGTCATCCTCGGAATAGATGCCGCCGCCGTTGTCGTCGGCCGCGTTGCGCACGATGGCGCCGCCGGCCGCAACGAGCGTGCCGCGCACGTAGATGCCGCCGCCATCCTCGTCGGCGCGGTTGTTCATAAGAGTGCCGCCCTGCAGGTTGAGGGCGGAGCCCTCATGAACGTAGACACCGCCGCCGTTATCGGCATAGCCGCCCGTGATGACGCCGGTGCCCACCGTGTCCTTGATGGTGAGCGTGGCATCGCCGTCCACCTCGAACACGTGGCCGTCTTCGCCTTCGTCGTCTCCGGAGTTGCCGAGATTCCTGTCCACCTTGTAGCCGTTAAGGTCGATGGTCAGGTGCTTGCCGCCTCCGAGCAGGATGCGGATGTCGTCATCGTCTGCAATGACGTCGGCTTTAAGGACGGCGGTTCCTCCGTCCGGAACGTTCCTTACGGCATCCTCCAGCTCCGCCCAGCTGCGCGCCTCCATGTCGCCTGCGCCTTGCTTGACGTAGAGCTCGCCGTCATCGTGCTTTTCCAGCTGGTTCTGGTCGGCGTCGTTCGTGGTGAAGCAGGTGATATCGCAATTCTTGGCGGTAAAGCCGCTCGTGAGCGGCTGCGCCGAGTCCAGCGTGATCACGTCGAGGTGCGCCTTGCCGGATTCGGCGGTGCCGAGTGCGTCTGCGATGGTCACGCGGCTGTCTTGGGCAAGCAGGATGTTCCTGCCGATGGGCGCCGCGTTCTGCGTTACCTGCGGCGCGCCTTTCACGTTGAACGCGCCCTTGCTGTTGTAGATTCCGCCGCCGTCGTATGCCGCGTAGTTGCTCGTCATGGTTGCGTCGTAGAAGTTGAGCGTGCCGCCCTCGGCCAGATAGGCGCCACCGCCGCTGCCTCCGGTCGAATTGCTCGTGATAGTGCCGGCGTTAAACGTTGCTGCGGTGCCGCCCGCGACATACAGGCCACCGCCGTCGCCCTGGGCCGTATTCGAGCTGATATCCACGGGGGTACCGCCCGCGTTTGCGATAAGCGTGCCGCCCGCCATGTGGATGCCGCCGCCACTGGCGTTTGCCTTGTTGGAGGAAACCGCGCCGGAGCCGAGGGTAGCTGTGCCTGTGTTGTAGATGCCGCCGCCCGAACCGCCGGCCTTGTTGTTGGAGATGCTGCATATGGAGTTCGTGAACGTACCGCTATTGTAGACGCCGCCGCCATCAGCGTCCGAAGTGTTGCCGGAGATGGTGCCGCCGAAGGTCTCCATCGTGCCGCCTTCGAACACGCGCACGCCGCCGCCACCCGCCGTGGAATGGTTGCCCGTGATGTTGCCGCTCTGCAGCTTCAGCGTACCGCCACCGTTGACGCGGATGCCGCCGACATCGCCGTAGCCGCCGCGCACAGCGCCCTTCTTCTCGTAGGAGTTGTCCACGATGCTGAGCTCGCCGTTCACGGTGAAGACCTCGCCATCTGCGACGTAGGACGAGCGATGGCGGTCGATCGTGTAGCCGTTGAGGTCGATAGTGACCTTCTGCTTGCCCGCGGGGATGACGAGCGCGTCGTTCTCGTCGGCGGCCTGCCAGCTGCGGTCGAGAATGAACATCTCGCCGCTTTCTGCCGCCTGGTCTATGAGCGCCTGCAGGTAGATCCAGTCGGACGTGACCACGTGGGCTTCGCCGTTTTCCTTATCGCGCACCACCGAGTAGCCCGGCTCGGCCACGAAGACGCTGTTGGGATCCACATCGGGGTTGTTCTCGTTGAAGCCCGTGGTGAACGTGCCGCCGTAGTTCTCCAGAGAGACGCCGATGGCCGTGCCCTCTGCAAGCTTCTCGATAACGTTCAGTTTCTTGTCGCCTTTGAGGTAGAGGTTATTGGCCTGGTTGTCCTTCACGACCACACCCGAGCCGACCTGGACTTCTGTCGTCTGGCTTTCCACGTACGCACCGCCGCCACCGTGATAGCCGATGTTGTCGGTGATGGACGTGCTGTTGAAGAGCTTCAGCGTGGCATCGTTGTTGATGTAGATGCCGCCGCCGTACCAAGTGGCGTCGTTCTTGCTCAGCGTGGTGTGGTCAAGCTCCACCGTGCCTCCGTAGACGCGTATCGCGCCGCCGGATGCCTCGGCCTTGTTGTTGTTTATGGTGCAGCCGGTAAGCGTTACCGTGCAGTCATAGGTGTACAGGGCGCCGCCGTCCACGGCAGCGGAGTTGTTCGTGAAGGTGCAATCGCTGACCGTGGCCGTATTGTGGGTGTTCATCCCGCCGCCGTTGTCCTTGCTCGTGTTGTCGCTGATCGTGCAGTCGGTAAGCGTCAGGTTGCCGTCGTTGTAGATGCCGCCGCCTCCCTGGTCGGCAACGTTTCGGCTGATGGTGCAGTTTGTAACCGTGGCGGTACCCTTGTTGTTGATGCCGCCGCCACCGGCGCCGCGTGTGCCGTTGTCCGTGATGGTCACGCCGTCCAGGCTCATGGTGCCGCCGTGGTTGTAGATGC